>JABDLC010000084.1 GCA_013001905.1 Gammaproteobacteria bacterium
GGCGGCGAGGCCAGCTGATGAAAAAACTTCCACATAGGTAATATTCTACTCGTTACTGATCCTGAGGGCGGCGGCCGTAGCGTAAGGAGCAAGGCTCAGAGACGCAACCGCGTAGGCACCCAGCGCCCAGATGCCGGTGGTATACACATCGTTGCCGGCAGCCAGTGACACGGTATTGGCGCCGAGCAATAACACCGGCATGGCCAGCGGCAATATAAGAAGACTCAGCAGCGCCGTGCCGCGATGCAAACCCACCGTCAGCGCAGCGCCTATCGAGCCCAACAGACTCAGGCTGATGGTACCGTGCAACAGCGTCAGCATCATTACGGGAACTACGGACCCCGGCATCCGGTAGGTTATGGCAAGCAGCGGCGACACCAGTACCAGCGGCAGGCCGCTTGTCAGCCAGTGCGCCAGCGTCTTGCCCAGCGCCAGTATCGGCAACGGCTGGGGGCTGACGAGCAGCTGGTCGAGACTGCCGTCCTCGTAATCACCGAGGAACAGCGAATTGAGGGACAGGAGCGTGGACAACAGCGCGGCGACCCACAAAACGCCCGGTCCGCTGAATTCGAGCTGTTCCGCACTCGGCCCCACGGCCAGCGGGAACAAGGTGCACACCATGGCAAAAAAGAACAGCGGATTGAGGACGTCGCCCGGCCGCTTCCAGGCGAGCAGCAGGTCGCGCCGGGCGGTCGCCCACAGGCCCGACAGGATGCCCGGCGGATTGGCGGCAAATTCTGTCATGACAAACTGATCCGCTGGACGGGTGCGTCGATCTCGACATCCTGATGGGCCGCCATGACGCACAGCCCGCCACTCTTCAGGTGCGCCTCGGCCAGCTCCATGACCAGTGCGCGCCCTTCACGATCGAGGTTGGTGAACGGTTCGTCGAGCAGCCACAGCGGGACATCGGCCAGTAGCATGCGCGCCAGCGCCACGCGCCGCTGCTGCCCGGCGGACAGCGAACGCAGCGGCAGGCTTTTCAGGCGCTCGATGCCGAGCCGGCGATAAACCGCCTCGCGATCGCGGCTCGACTGCGCACGCAGCGCTTTCTCGAAATGCAGATTTTCAACCATGGTGAGATCGCCTTTCAGCCCCGTCCGATGGGCGAGCCAGACCAGCTGGCCGTGAAAGGTCTGGCGCTGCTTGTGCACCGGCTGGTTGTTCCAGAACACCTCGCCTTCTTCGAGGCTCAGCATGCCGGCGATGGCGCGCATGAGGCTCGTCTTGCCACAGCCATTGCGGCCTTCGAGCAACAGCAGCTCGCCGCTCGACACCGCAAAGCTGAGTCCCTCGAACAGGCATCGCTCACCGCGAATCAGCGTGAGGTTGTCACCCGATAAGGTCGCGCTCAATGTCGGGGCCCCGCTGCAAGGCGCAAATTTTGCTGGAAGTGTTCCAAGTCGTTTTTACCGTTTTTTCAGCTATTTATAAGTATTTTATAATGTTAATTCTATTACCGGTAAAACCTGGCGCGAGCAGCAATCCACCCCGCCAGCAGCCGCAACGCAACCGTACGATGCGCGCAGCCTGTGTTTTTTGAGACTCGATTCCTATACGCGGAGACCGCAAGCGCACCATAGCAATTCTGACTCTTGATGACGATGCCGGGCGGCGCCGCGACGGTTCGGCGGCTAGCCGAAGAACCCTTCCTTGAAGTGCTTGCGGCACATGGAGATGTAGCGGTCATTGCCGCCAATCTCGACTTGCGATCCTTCGGTAACGGGATTGCCCTCCGCGTCGAGACGCAACACCATCGTGGCCTTGGTGCCGCAGTGACAAATGGCTTTCAATTCCTTGAGGGTGTCCGCCCACGCCAGCAGGTATTTACTGCCCTCGAATGGCTCTCCCTGGAAGTCCGTGCGCAGGCCATACGCCAGCACCGGAATCTTGAGATGATCCGTTACCTCGGTGAGCTGGAAGACCTGGTCCCGTGTCAGGAACTGCGCCTCGTCGATCAGCACACAGTGCAGATCCTCCGCTTCGTTGCTGGCACTGATGAGCTCGAAGAGGTCTGTCGCGGTGGCAAACGTGGTGGCGCTCGTCTCGATGCCGATACGCGAGGTGACTTTGCCGGTCCCGAATCGGTCGTCGAATTGCGGCGCCAGCACAAGCGTACGCATGCCGCGTTCCTTGTAGTTATAACTGGACTGCAGCAGCGAGGTCGACTTGCCCGCGTTCATGGACGAGTAATAAAAGTAAAGCTTGGCCATAACCCCCTATTGTGGCATCGCAAGCGATGCGATGCACGGGGTGCGGAGTCGCCTATTTGCTTAGCGTCAGCAGCTTGGCCATCCGGCGTCGGCCGTCCTCGCGGGTCGTTCGGGCCGAGCGGCAGTCAGCGCACTGGTTTGTCAGCGCATGTCGCCCGGAAATGATCTGCGGCACCGGCGTAACGGTACCCTCGCGCAGGCAGGAGCTGCAGATAACGAGGTTGCTTAATTTGCGTAGCAGTTGATAGCTGACGTTGTCTTTGCGGGCACTGGCCATGCCGGATCTCCGGGAGCGAAGCCCTGTTTTGACATCCCGCGGGAATCACCGCCAGTCGAACACCGCAAACAGGCCGCAAACTGTTAACCAGTCGGCACTTCGTGTGTGAACTGCGTGGCGTTTTCACGGCAGGAGACGATGACGGCGCAGTAGCTCCATCGCACCACCTGCTTGGTTCCCGTGCTGCAAAAAAATAGCCGGGATGACAGGCTGCAGCCAAATTGGTGGGCCTGCCGCACTGGAGTTCTTCTGGTCGAAGCAGATCTTCTAGTCACCCCACTAAAGGATCCAGGGCCAGAGTAACTTGCACGAAACTAATGGGGTCAGAGTTAAATCTCTGAATAGCGACACGATCAACGGGGGTAAGGTAGCTTACTCAAACACCGACGTACTCTGACCCTACTTCCCCGTTTGACAAACGACCTGAAGTGACTTGATCCAACCCCAATTTACTCTGACCCCATTCCCCTGTCGGGGAGGGCTGCAAACTGGGTGTCCACTGGCTGCGGTATTGGTGCCCAGGACCGGACTCGAACCGGTACGTCCTTTCGGACAGCGGATTTTAAGTCCGCTGCGTCTACCAATTCCGCCACCCGGGCAGGGTTGAAAATGGAGGCTAGGGTCGGAATCGAACCGGCGTACACGGAGTTGCAGTCCGCTGCATAACCACTCTGCCACCTAGCCCCGGTAGTCATGCGGAACGGCAGGAAAAGCCGCTCCGTTGAGCAGGCGTCGGAGTATACATCCCTCTGACAGGGAATCAATTTCCGTTGTCGATAGTGCACTTCTGCCTCGTCTTCACGGGCATAATAGCGGCTATGTTCTTAAGGCCTGCCCTAGTCTCACTCGTACTGATTGCCTGCGTTGCGGCCTGCACCAGGACGGAGCCGCCGGTGCTTGGCGAACCCGCGCCGGTTGCATTGCCGTCGGGGACTAACGTCCTCGGCCCGCGTTTCGCGTCCGCGGCGGGCGGCCCGATTGTATTGAGCTGGATGCAACGCGGGGAAAGCGGCGCCACGTTGCGCTATTCGAAGCTCGAGCTTGGCGAATGGCAGCCGGCGGCTGACGTGGTGACCGACCCGAAAATGTTCGTCAACTGGGCGGACCTGCCCTCCGTCACCCCGTTGAATGCCACGCATTGGCTCGCGCACTGGTTGAGCAAGAGCGCCGATGCGACCTATGCGTACGACATACTGCTCGCGCAATCATCGGACAGCGGGCAAACCTGGAGTGCTCCCAGCAGGCCGCACAGCGACGGTACACCCACGGAGCATGGTTTCGTTTCTATTTACGCCCACGGCGACTCGGCAGCGCTGCTCTGGCTGGACGGACGCAAGACAAGCAACGAAGCGACAGACGATCCGCGGCGCACGAGCATGACCTTGCGTTCAGCGCTCGTGGATTTGCGCGGCGTGGTCAGCAACAAGCAGCGCGTTGACGCGATGGTGTGTGACTGTTGCCAGAC
>JABDLC010000119.1 GCA_013001905.1 Gammaproteobacteria bacterium
TTCACTTGCGGCGACTAGCCGGAACGCACCCTCAGCTTTTGTCGCGGGCACCGCTGCCGGTAGGCACGACAAAGTCGGTTGGTTCCCACTCGTAGTCGGGGTTCTCAGGCGGGATGTCCTGCGCATAGGCTTTCCACGTGTCGACGCGTTGGTTGCCGATGTCCCACTCGTCCGGCAGCGTGAGAAACTCCGGTGCGTGCTTCTCGATGTAGGCAAGTACCTTCGGCGGTACTTCCTGATAGCCGCTGAGCCCTTTGTGACTATGCATACGGCCGAACAGCGTCACGTCGGCAAACTCCGTACCGCCCATCTTCATGAAGGGCCAGCATTCCGAGATTCTTGAAAAGCCCGCGGTCATGCGGCAGCTTGGCAGGCTGCGGTCTTCGAGTTCGTGCTTGTTGACCTGAAACGTGAAGTGCTCCGATGGCGTCACGCGGGCGCCTGTCGAAGACAACGGCCAGCCGTCCGGGTTCACGGGATTTTTGTAATCGTGTGTGTAGTCCCACGACATCATCAGGTCGTCGCCGTACTGCTCAAACGGCAGGATGAACGGATAGTTACCGTTTTCATCCGGAAATACGGTGCCTTCGTTCATGAGTGTGGGAGATTCACCCATCTCGCCCATAAAGAACTTGGGGATTTCGTGGCCAATATTGCCGGTCAGCACGTCGTTGTAAAAATGGTAGACCTCGACGGTTTTTCCGGTGAACGGGTTGTCCCAGGTTTCCAGAATCTCGCCGGTCTCAAGGTCGGTGAAATACCCGGTCTCGCGCGACTTGATCCACAGTCTGCCGTCGTCTTCCTGTTTGCACTGTAGTGCGCCGGTCCCGGTATAGCCGAACACGGGCACCATGCGTTTGCCCGGCACCCGCACATACATCAGGCCGTGGAACGCGCCGATGACCATCTCATCGTAGCTCGACCAGATCTTGCCGAAGGCATACAGGTTGTCGCGCGTGCTGTTGTAGTCGAGCCCGCCTTTCGCCCCGGCTGCCGCCGTGCCCGGCAGCAGTCCGGCAGCGCCTGCTCCGCCGAGTGCCAGCGTGGCTTTCAGTACGTCGCGGCGACTGGAGCTGAGGTGATCGATGAATTTGCTTGGCATGATGATTCCTTAATTTCAGGCGGCTGACGTTTCGGGCGGCACTTCTTCGGCATACGCTTCCCACGTGCCCTTTGGCATGACCTGGGGCCAGTGATCAGGTACTTCGAGATATTCGGGTACATGTTTCTCGATGTAGGCAAGCACCTTCGGCGGCACGTCGCCGTAATCCGGCAGGCCTTTGTGACTCCACATCCGGCCGAACAGCACCTCATCCCTGTATTCGTGGTTGCCCATGTGCATCCAGGGCCACCACTGCGACAGCCGGCTGAAGCCGGCCATATAGCGGCACGTGGGTTCACTGCGATCCATCATCTGATCCAGTGACATGCTGAACGTAAAGTGTTCGGACGGGCTGATCCGCTCGCCGGTATGTGCTTTCGGCCATTTATCTTTAGTGACCGGGTTGGTGTACTCGTGGGCGTAATCCCATGCCAGCAGCAGGTCATCACCGAAACTGTCGAAAGGCAGCAGAAACGGCACGACGCCACCCTGATCCACGTGCGTGCCTTCGTTCATGAGTGTCGCATCGTCTTTCGCGGCACCCATCGCGAAACGCGGCATCTCCGCGGTCAGCATGCCGCCCATGTTCGGATTATAGAAGTTGTGCACCTTAACGGTCTCACCGGTCCACGGGTTATCCCAAGTGTCGAGGATGTCACCGCTGGCAAGATCGGTGAAGTAACCTGTTTCTTTACCCCGTATCCACATGTTGCCGTCGTCATCAATCTTCGACTGCATGACGCCGGTGCCCGTGTAGCCGAACAACGGGATCAGCCGCGAATCACCAATGCGGCCGTACATTAGTCCGTGAAAGCCACCGACTTGCGGTTCGTCGTAGCCGGCCCAGATTTTGCCGAATGCATACAGATTGTCGTACGGGTCACTGAAATCGAGGCTGGCCGCTGCGCCCGCCGATGCGAAACGGGGCGTGGCGGTTGCAGCCGACCCCGGCGTGCCGAGTTGATGCGTGGCGGAGGGGTTCCCGGCGAGCAGGCTCTGAAGAAACATTGAAGACATAGTAACTTACCGGTGACCAAGCTTTGCGAATCATCGCTGATTGGCACGCAGAGTCAATATGGCGGATTGATAGCGGCAACTCTCGCTGCACGCAATTTTGTTGTTATGCACGTTTGGCTCTAGGATACAGACTCTGCGCGCAGGGAGTTTAGAGATTGACTACGACAGCTGATACGACCGCTGAAAATGCTGACGGCGCGAACGCAGCAGACACTGAAATCGTTCCTGCCGGTGTCGCCGCGGGTTGGGGGCTCGGAACTCTAGCCACCGCGACCATGATTAATGCGCCGACAGCGGCGCTACTGTATTTTCTCGTCACGCTCGTCAAGCTTGATCCGCTGGTTGTGGGGAGTTTGATTTTCGTCGGTAAAGTCATCGACGTGCTCACTGATCCACCGATCGGCGCGCTCAGCGATCGCACCCGTTCACCTCTGGGTCGCCGCAGGCCCTGGTTACTCGGCTCATCGTTTGCCTGCGGTATCAGTTTTGCACTGCTGTTCAATGTCCCGGAGCTGTCGGCAACCGGCACCTACCTGTTTATCTCGTTCGCGCTTGCGGTGTTTGCCATCAGTTACACCGGTTTTCAGGTGCCCTACATGGCGATGCCGGCCGAGATGACGACCGACTTTCATCAACGCACCAAGATCATGTCATGGCGCGTGTTGTTTATGTCGATCGGCAATGTGGCGGGCGGCGGTGCGTTTGCCGCCGTGGCCAAAAATCTGGGTGGTGAACGCGGCGACTACGGCGAGGCAGCGATTTACTTCGGCGCGTTTATTACATTGGTCATGCTGGCTACGTTTTTTCTGACCTCCCGGGTGCGGCAGACGAAGAGGCCTCATGACGCGGATGAAGTTCCCCTGCGTCAGCACATCGACTGGTTACTGATCAACAAGCCGCTGATGATTCTGATCGGCACTAAAATCGCGATTTATCTCGGCGTGTTTGCCAGCCTGACGACGGCATTGTTCTTCTTTAAGAGCGTTCTCAAGCTCGACGAAAACACGTTTTTCATGGTGTTTATTGTGCAGACTATCGTCAGCATCCTGATGTTGCCGGTCTGCAACTGGTTGTCACGGCGCATCGGCAAAAAACCGGCGTACATGATATCGCTGGGTGGTTTCTCACTGGTGGCGACCAGCTGGCTGCTGGCGGGGCCCGGCGAGTCGCTGGAGCTGCTGGTGCTGCGCGCAGTATTACTGGGGGCGTTCGGCGCGGGCGCGCACCTGTACGGTCAGTCGATGCTCATCGATACCTTTGCGCTCGATTACCAGCAAACCGGTCGGCGGCGGGAGGGTGTGCTGTCCGCCTCATTCAGTTTTGTGGAAAAAGCCTGCATGGCGCTGGCGCCGTTTATCGTCGGCGTGCTTCTCAGCACGCTGGGCTTCGATAAGGAGCTTGATCCCACGGCAGATCAGTCCGCATCCGCTGTGTTCGCGATCCAGCTCGGCTTTATCGGTATCCCGGTGTTCTGTCAGCTTGCCTGTATCTTTTTGCTGCAGTTCTACACGCTGAATGAATCAGATCTGGTTGAAGCAAGTAAGAAGTGATTTGAGCCGAATTGACATGACCCGGACACTGCAAATCGAAATCGTCTCGGACTTCGTTTGTCCGTGGTGCTATATCGGCAAGAAACGTCTCGAAAAGGCGCTGGACAGCGTGCCCGACGTGAAAGCCGAAATCGTTTGGCGACCGTTTCAGCTGAGCCCCGACATGCCGCGTGAGGGGCGTAACCGGCTGGAGCATTATCAGCAAATCTTCGGTGCCGAACGGGCCGGGCAAATCATGCGCAACATGCAGGTGACGGGTG
>JABDLC010000131.1 GCA_013001905.1 Gammaproteobacteria bacterium
GTGTAAGCCTTGACGACGTCGACTCGAAAGCCGCGTTCGCCGAGAAGTACGACCTGCCCTTCCCGATTCTGGCTGACGTCGAGAAACAGGCGGCGGACAGTTACAACGTGGTCATGAAGCTCGGCAACATGACGCTCACAAAGCGCGAAACTTTTCTGATCGATCCTGCGGGCGTTGTCGTGCGTCACTACTCAAAAGTGCAGCCTGACACACACACCGCCGAGGTACTCGACGGACTGCGCACACTCGGGGCCGGCACCGAGAGCTGATCAGGCCTGCTGCCGGGCGATATCACCGGCCTGCGAGGCAGACTCTTCCTTGCGGCCGAACATGCGCCCGAGATACGCACCCACTGCTGCCCAAACGGCAGCAATGCCGGCACCAATTCCTGCCATCGCCGCGAGCCCGAACCCGAGGCCATCTGTCAGCGCGGCAAACAGGCTACCGCTCACGGCATCGCCGCCGCGGTACACGACGATGTCGATGACAGGCTTCGCCTTAAATCGCGTTTCCCTGTCGACGGCCGTAAACAACATCTCGCGGGCCGGTCGGGTGATCGCGTAGTTGCCGGCGCGGCGCGCGACCTGCAGCGCGAGCACAACAATCAATATGGGCGAAAACGCGAGTATCAGCAGACCGGCGACAATGAACACCGGCACCAGCGCCAGCGTAACCGCCATGCCGAAGTTCGCCACAATTCGCCCGGTAATGAAGAACCCGGTGATGAAGGTCAGAATGTTGGTGATCAGGTCCACGCGCGCCAGATACATCGTGCGAATCTCTGGCTCCAATGGCGCAAGCAGGTTTTTCTGCTCGAAGTACACGAATGACCCGATCGCGGTATAGAGGAGAATAAATGCGCCGATGGCCAGCAGATAAGGGTTGCTGACAAACATTTTAAAGCCGGCAAACGGATTGCCGCCGATCTTCGCCGCCGTCAGGTCAGCATTAACGTCTTCATTGTGCAGATCAAGTATTTTGAGTCGCTCCAGATAGAGCGACAGCCCGATGGGAATGGTTAACGCCACGGCTGCGATCAACAACAAGGTATCAATGCCGAGATTGGTCGCAAACAGTGCCGGCAGCAACGGCCCTACCAAAGCACCGGCGCTGGCACCCACAGCGATGATCGAAAAGAGACGATTGGATTGCTCCTTCGTGTACAGGTCGGACATGAAACTCCAGAACACGGACACATGAAACAAACTAAACACGCTGACCCAGACATAAAAAATCTTGTCGACGAGCACGGTGTCACTCATGCCGGTCGTCAGAAAATAAAATGCGACGAAACTCAGGCCGAAAAACGCGTATACAGTCGGCACCAGAATGCGGAACTGGATGCGCGACACGGCGAAGCCGTACAACGCGACAACAGCGGCACTGACGAAAAAATTAATATTCCAGAGGAACGCGACTTCGGTATCCGACCAGTCACTCGCCATCTGATCCCGCACGGGCCGCAGGATGTACCAGGCCGCCATCAGCGTGAAGACAAACAGAAATGACGCGGCAACCGATCGAATTTCCCTCGGCTCAACGTTGGACAGGGACTTCAATAATTTCTCGAGTGCATTGGGGTTCTGCTGATTCATAGATGCCCTTTGTCCGGCTTTATTCAGTCAGCCTGCAGCGCTGAAAACATGTCGGACCAGTCGTTGGCGCCGGATTCCTCGCTGCTATAGGTTTCAAACGTTTTACCGAGCGCCGCGGGATTACCGAGCGCAGCGATACAAATTAACGCGACATCCTCGCGGCTGATGCGGCCGGTGGTGGTATCGCCCTGCGCGAACACCAGCGCTTCATCGCCCCCGGGTGTATTAACCAGGCCGCCCGGGCGCACGATCGTGTACGGCATACCGCTGTTGCGCAGCGCCTCTTCGCCCTTGAACTTCCAGATCAGCACGTTGTTCATGACTTTATTGAGGAAATGATCTTCCTGCGTTACGCCGGATGAAGACACCAGAACAAACTGCTTCACACCGGCCTCGACTGCGGCGTCAGTCAGGTTTTTCACGCCGCCAAAGTCAACATGCTCCGGACCGTTGTCAGGATCACTGCGGCCCGCTCCGATCGCCGAGATGACATACGTCGCGCCGGTCATGGCGGGACGAATACTGTCGATATCGCGCACGTCACCCTGCACGTAGTCGACCTCGTCACCGAGCACGACACGTGCTTTGGCGGTGTCGCGCACGAATGCACGCACTGCATAGCCCTGATCCTGCAGGTTACGGACCAATGCGCGACCTGTGCCGCCGGTTGCACCCGCTACGACCACCAACCCGTTACCGCCGCCGGACTGCTGCGTGGATGCGGCGCAGGCCGACAGAAACATAACGCCGGCCGCCATCACGACCGCCAACAGTTTTCTGATTTTCATACGACTTACCTTTTACTTATCCGGTGACGCGCAAAATCGTCATCGAGTTGGTTCCGCCGGAGACACCGGTCATCTCACCCTTGGTGAAGATAAGCAGGTCTCCTTCACGTGCGAATTCAAGCTCGAGCAGTTTGGCAAACAAGTCGTTGTACAACTTGTCGCCGCCACTGAGCGTAGGATCAAAATGTACCGGGTGAACACCGCGATACAAAGCCACACGTCGCAGCGTGGCCTCATGGCGGGTAAACGCGAAGATCGGTATATCGGAACGGATACGCGACATCCACAGAGCTGTAGAGCCCGATTCGGTCAGCGCAACAATCGCGTGCACGTCCATATGATTCGCGGCATACATCACCGACATCGCAATCGCCTGATCGACGTAGCCAAAGTGGTCATCGGCCCGTCGTGTGCGCCCGGTCGGCAGCTTGTACGCTTCCGCGCCCAGGCAGATATCGGCCATCAGATCGACGGCCTTGTCAGGGTATTGCCCGACTGCAGATTCGGCAGACAGCATGACCGCATCGGTGCCGTCCATCACCGCGTTGGCGACGTCAGACACCTCGGCGCGGGTCGGCAGCTGTGCCTGAATCATCGACTCCATCATCTGCGTTGCGGTAATTGCAATCTTATGGCGGTTGCGCGCGTGCTTAATGATGCGCTTCTGCAAACCCGTCATGCCGGCGTAGCCAGTCTCGACTGCAAGATCGCCGCGCGCCACCATGACCGCGTCACTCGCGTCGATAATTTCATCGAGGTTGCCGACCGCTTCAGCCCGTTCGATCTTTGCGACGAGATGCCCCTTGCCACCGGCCTCGCGCAGCAGGCGGCGGGCTTCGTTGACGTCTTCGGGACTGCGCACGAAGGACACGGCCAGCCAGTCCACTGCGGCTTCAGCCGCAAACACGATATCTTCGCGATCTTTATCAGTCAGCGCAGGCGCCGACAAACCGCCGCCCTGCTTGTTAATGCCCTTGTTGTTGCCGAGTGGCCCGCCAACGCGAACGATGCAGTGAATACAAGTGCCCTCGACGTGCTCCACGTCCAGCGTGATTTTGCCGTCATCCAGCAACAGCACATCACCCGGGTCCAGATCCGCGGCCAGACCTTCGTAAGCAACCGCAACCGCCTCCTCAGTGCCCGCGCCGCCGTCCATTGCCGAGTCCAGAACAAACTTCTGCCCTTCTTTAAGCTCAACCGGCGAGTTAACAAAGCGACGGATCCTGATTTTCGGCCCCTGCAGATCACCCAGAATACCGACGTAACGACCGATCTTGGCAGACAGCTCATGCACCATCTCGATGCGCCGCTTCTGATCCTCGTGCTCACCGTGAGAAAAATTGACGCGGACGACATCCGTACCGGCGCGCAGCAGTGCTTCCAGCGCTTCCGGCTCGTCAGTGGCGGGCCCGAGTGTGGCGATAATTTTAGTTCTGCGCATTGGCTTTCCGTGCTTCGAGTACTGCGAGGGCCGGTAGCTTTTTGCCTTCCAGCAGTTCCAGAAACGCGCCACCTCCTGTGGAGATATACGACATCTGATCGGCGAGCTCGTACTTGGCGAGCGCGGCGAGCGTGTCGCCGCCGCCCGCGATGGAGAATGCAGGGCTGTCGGCAACGGCCTGTGCAACGCGCCGCGTACCGGCGCCAAACTGATCGATCTCGAAGACACCGACGGGCCCGTTCCATACGATGGTGCCCGCTTTCGTCAGCACCTGCGCGTAGGCTTCCGCAGTCTCCGGCCCGATGTCGAGAATCAGTTCGTCATCAGCAGTGTCGTCCACTGACTTAACGACGGCTTCTGCGTCAGCACTGAATTCCTTGGCCACGACCACATCGCTTGGCACCGGAATGGATGTTCGGTCTGCCAGCGCAGCTGCCTGCGCCACCATGTCTTTCTCGAACAGCGATTTGCCGACCGGCTTACCGGCAGCTGCTATAAAGGTGTTTGCGATACCGCCGCCGACGATCAGCTGATCGACTTTGCCGCACAGCGCTTCGAGCACCGTCAGCTTGGTGCTGACCTTGGAGCCGCCGACAATAGCGACCATCGGCCGCGCGGGATCTTCCAGCGCCTTGCCCAGCGCCTCAAGCTCTGCGACGAGCAACGGCCCGGCACATGCCTCGGGCGCATATTCGGCAACACCGTGGGTCGATGCCTGCGCACGATGCGCCGTGCCAAAGGCATCCATCACGAACACATCGCACAGTTTAGCCATGCGTTGCGCGAGCCCCGCGTCATTGCTTTTTTCACCGGCGTTAAAGCGCACGTTTTCGCACATGACGACCTCGCCGGGCTCAACTGCAACGCCGTCCAGCCAGTCTTTTTCCAGCCGCACGTCCTGCCCCAGAAGTTTGCTCAGGTGCTGCGCGACGGGGGCCAGTGAAAATTGCTCATCATATTCACCTTCGGTGGGTCGACCGAGATGGGACAGCGCAATAACGCCCGCGCCTGCGTCCAGCGCCTGACGGATCGTGGGCAAGCCGGCCTGAATGCGGGCATCACTGGTAACCTGCCCGTCGCTCACCGGCACGTTGAAATCGAACCGGATCATGACCCGCTTGCGGGCCAGGTCCAGCTCCGTCATACGCAGTACATTCATACCTACTTGGCGTTCATCATTGCGAACATGGTGTCTAACATGCGGTTTGAGAAGCCCCACTCATTGTCGTACCAGGAACAGACTTTAACGAGGTTGCCTTCGATCACTTTGGTCAGCGATGCATCGTAAGTCGATGATGCCGGGTTGTGATTGAAGTCGATGGAGACCAGCGGGGCATCGTTGTAACCAAGCACGCCCTTCAGGTCGCCTTCTGACGCTTCTTTCAGAACGCTGTTGATTTCATCAATCGTGGTGTCGCGGGCAGCCGTAAAGGTCAAGTCAACAACCGAAACGTTGATGGTCGGCACGCGCATCGAAAAGCCGTCGAGCTTGCCATCCAACTCAGGCAATACCAGACCAACCGCTTTTGCGGCACCCGTTGACGTCGGAATCATTGACTGCGTTGCGGAACGGGCCCGGCGCAAATCCTTGTGATACACATCAGTCAGCACCTGATCATTGGTGTAGGCATGAATCGTGGTCATGATGCCTTTCTCGACACCGATCTTTTCATGCAAAGGCTTAACCAGGGGCGCCAGGCAGTTGGTGGTGCAGGATGCATTGGAGACAACGGTATCGCTGGCCTTCAACACATCGTGATTAACACCGTAAACAATCGTGGCATCAATATCGTTGCCGGCCGGTGCAGAAATCAGCACTTTTTTGGCACCCGCATCAATATGCGGCTGCGCTTTAGTCTTGGTCGCGAAGAAACCGGTGCACTCCAGCACAACATCGACGCCCAGTTCGGCCCATGGCAATTTGCCGGGATCACGTTCCGCCAGCACCTTGATGCGGTCGCCACCGACAATCATCTCATCGCCTTCAACGGTCACATCAAAACCAAACGGCCCGTGCGCCGTGTCGTACTTAGTCAGGTGCGCGTTCGTGTTGGCGTCGCCCAGATCATTAATCGCGACGATGTCGATCTGACCGTTGCGGCCGCTTTCGAACAGCGCGCGCAATACATTGCGGCCGATACGGCCATAGCCATTGATGGCAACTTTGATACTCATGCTTCTACTCCATAGGTGCCGCAAAGCGTATTGATGCGGCGGTCATTCAATTGAACTGAAAGTGTTAAACGAATTCTGTTTAAAAACTGTGAAAGCCTGATCGAACACTCAGGCATCCAGCAATTCCTGCACGGTGCTTACTACCCGTTCGGTTGTGAAACCGTATTTCTCAAACAGCTGCCCGGCCGGTGCCGACTCGCCGTAATGATCGATAGAAATGACGCTGCCCTCAGCGCCCACGATCGGCAGCCAGCCGTTTTCGATACCGGCCTCTATTGCTACCCGGCACTTCACCTGCGGCGGCAGCACGGCGTCATGGTAGTCAGCGCTTTGCGCCCCGAAGCGCGACACATTCGGCATCGAGACGACCTGAACGCGAATGCCTTGCTGCGCGAGCTCGGCCGCCGCGCGCACCGCGAGATCAACTTCGGAACCCGTCGCAATCAACAATGCCTGCGGGTCATCGGCAGCAACCAACACATAACCACCGCGACTGACATCCTGTATCTGCACTAAGTCGCGCTGCTGTCGCGCCAGACCCTGACGACTCAAAACCAGACTCGTCGGGCCGTCCCGGCGCTCAATCGCACACTTCCATGCGACCGCGGTCTCCACACCGTCGCAGGGCCGCCAGACTTCCATGTTGGGCATGATGCGGAGGCTTTCGATGTGCTCCACCGGCTGGTGCGTCGGACCGTCTTCGCCGAGACCAATCGAATCGTGGGTGAACACAAGGATGTTCTGAATCTTCATCAGCGCCGCCATGCGTAACGCATTGCGCGCATAGTCGGAGAACGTCAGGAACGTGCCGCCGTAGGGAATAAAGCCCCCGTGTAGCGATATGCCGTTCATCATGGCCGCCATCGCAAACTCGCGGACACCGTAGTAAATGTAATTGCCGGCAGCAGATTCGCGGGTTACCGGCACCGAGCCGTCGTGCAAGGTCAGATTGGAACCGGTCAGATCTGCTGAGCCGCCGGCGAGTTCACTCAGCAGGGGCGCAAATGCATTCAGTGCAACCTGCGAGTCCTTGCGCGTCGCCAGTGTCTTTTCGTTCGCCGCAATCTTGGTTATCGCTGCCTGCGCCTGCGCTTCCCAGTCGGCCGGCAATTCGCCGGCGAGACGGCGCCGCAATTCTTCCGCGTCATGGGCGTGTTCGGCGGCGTATTTGTCGAACAGTTTTTGCCAGTCCGCTTCAAGCTGCGCGCCTTTTTCACGGCCGTCCCACCCCGCTGCAATCGCGTCAGGGATTTCGAACGGCGCGTGCGGCCAGTCAAGATGTTCGCGGGCGGCTGCAATCTCATCCTCGCCGAGCGGCGCGCCGTGCGTCGACTCACTGCCCTGCTTGTTTGGCGCACCGAAACCAATGACCGTCTTGCAACAGATCAGTGTCGGTTGCCGGTCATTCGCTTTGGCCTGCGCAATGGCCGCACTGATCGCCTCGGGGTCATGGCCATCCACGTCACGCACCACGTGCCAGCCATAGGCCTCAAAGCGGCCCGGCGTGTCGTCCGCAAACCATCCCTGCACGTCACCATCGATTGAAATGCCATTGTCATCGTAGAAAGCAATCAGCTTGTCGAGGCCGAGCGTACCGGCGATCGAACATGCCTCGTGCGAAATACCTTCCATCAGGCAGCCGTCACCCAGAAACACCCAGGTGCGGTGATCAATGACATCGAGACCCGGTTTGTTAAACCGGTCGGCAAGCATTTTTTCAGCCAGCGCCATGCCCACTGCGTTGCTAATACCCTGCCCGAGTGGCCCGGTCGTAGTCTCGATACCGAGGTCCGGTTCGTATTCGGGATGACCCGCAGTGCGGGCGCCGAGCTGGCGGAAATTCTTTAACTCGTCGATGCCAAGCGGGTAACCCGTCAGATGCAACAAGGAGTAAATCAGCATTGACCCGTGACCGTTCGACAACACGAAACGATCACGATCAACCCAGCGCGGATTACCGGGATTGTGTTTCAGGTGGTCGTTCCACAACACCTCGGCAATGTCTGCCATACCCATCGGGGCGCCCGGATGTCCGGAGTTGGCGGCCTGAACCGCATCCATCGAGAGGGCGCGAATTGCGTTTGCAAGCTCGCGGCGTCCGGGCTGCATTGCTGCCGACTGGGGAGTTGATGCCATGTTGTGAGATCTTATGATTATGGTTGGGACCGACCCGCGACATAATGCCGGGGGAGCCGGGCGCGCATTTTCGCCCATGCCGCTGTCCGCCGCAATGCCGCCGCCGCTGACCGGGTCACTGCCGGCTGTGCTTTTTGCCACAACGGGCGGTAACCTGTACGACCGCCATGTATCGCTGCCCGGAGGTACGCATGACCGCAGATGACAAGCTCCTGCCCGAATCGCCTGTCGCCGGACTGATTCCGACGCTGAACAAGACCGGCTGGATGACGGAAGCGCTGGATGACTATTCTCGGGATTTTGCCGAATATGCAGGCAAGATCGGCGCAGATGGCGACGAATCACTGGATATAGGCTGTGCATACGGCGTGGCGACGCTGGCCGCACTGGCGCAGGGCGCGCGAATCTGCGCCTGTGATATCGAGCCTCAGCACCTGGCGATACTGGACCAGCGGGTAGCGCCGGAGGATCGCTCACGCTATCGCAGCACCACCGGCACGCTGCCGGACGTCGATTTCCCACCGGCAAGTTTCGGCGCGATTCTGGCGGCCCGGGTGCTGCACTTTCTGGATGGCCCGCAAATCGAAACCACAGCGGGCAAGATGTTTGAGTGGCTGCGACCCGGCGGACGCGTCTATCTGGTAGCAGATACACCCTATACAGGGCCCTGGTATGTGCACGCGGAACGCTACGAACAACGCAAGGCGGACGGCGACCCATGGCCCGGCTTCTGCGACGACTACGCGGCCCTGTTGCCCGAAAACACCGATCCCGAGGGCCATCCGGACTTCATTAACCCGCTCGACCCGGACATCCTTGAGCGTGTGTGCAG
Source organism: Gammaproteobacteria bacterium (assembly GCA_013001905.1). Classification (GTDB taxonomy): domain Bacteria; phylum Pseudomonadota; class Gammaproteobacteria; order Steroidobacterales. Next base: position 8,968 of record JABDLC010000131.1, read on the forward strand.
CGCCGCAGGCTTCAACATAATACGCGCCGGGTTCCTCTCAAGTTCGACGCCCGGCGCCAGAGGCAACGAGCACGCCGGGGTCATCGCTGAAAAGCCGGCCTGAACACCTGATCGCTCCCGGCGCACCGATGAGCGCACACCAGCCGTTCGCGCCTGTTTAAACGCGCCGGCACGGGTATAATCCTGCGCCTTCAGTCGAAACGTATTTTTATAAAGAGTTAAGAGTAGCCACATGACCAGCAGATATCAGTTTACGTCGGAATCAGTTTCAGAGGGCCATCCGGACAAGATGTCCGATCAGATTTCGGATGCCATTCTCGATGCTTACATCGCTCAGGATCCGAATGCCCGGGTTGCCGTCGAAACGATGGTGAAAACCGGCTTTGTCATGGTGGCCGGCGAAGTCACCGCCAATGCAGTGATCAACGCCGAAGAAGTCGTTCGCGACGTGGTACTAGACATCGGTTACAACAGCTCCGACATGGGCTTCGACGGCGCTTCCTGCGCAGTTCTGAATGCTATCGGCGCGCAGTCCGGCGACATTGCCATGGGCGTTGATCGCGGTGACCCGCGTGAACAGGGTGCCGGTGATCAGGGCCTCATGTTCGGTTACGCCACTAATGAAACCGACGTGCTGATGCCGGCAGCAATTCAGCTGTCGCATCGTCTGGTTGAAAAGCAGGCGCAGGTGCGCAAGAGCGGCGAACTCGCGTGGCTGCGTCCCGACGCAAAGAGTCAGGTGACGCTGGTGTATGACAACGACAAGCCGGTGGCCATCGACGCTGTCGTGCTCTCTACGCAGCACGATGAAGACATCAAGCTCACCGATCTGCAGGAAGCGGTCATGGAAAGCATCATCAAACCGATTCTGCCGGGCGAATGGCTGACGAAGAATACCAAGTACCACATCAACCCGACCGGCAACTTCGTAATCGGCGGCCCGGTCGGCGACTGTGGCCTGACCGGCCGTAAGATTATTGTCGACACCTATGGCGGCATGGCCCGGCACGGCGGCGGCGCATTCTCCGGCAAAGATCCGTCGAAAGTGGATCGCTCAGCGGCCTATGCGGCGCGCTATGTGGCCAAGAATATTGTGGCGGCAGGTCTGGCGGAACGCTGCGAAGTCCAGGTGTCCTATGCCATTGGCGTCGCCGAGCCGACCTCAATCACTGTGGAAACCTTCGGCACCGGAACGCTGCCGCAGGAGCAACTGACGGCGCTGGTGCGCCAGCATTTCGACCTCACACCCTACGGTATTCGTGAAATGCTGGATCTGATCAAGCCGCAGTACCGAAATACTGCAGCATACGGCCACTTTGGCCGCGAAAACGAAGGCTTCGGGTGGGAAAAGACCGATAAAGCTGAAGCGCTGAAAGGCGCGGCTGCAGCCTGAACAATTGGAGCAACAGAAATAATGAATAGTGAAGCAGCCGTGCAACTGAAAGACGATTATTTAGTCGCTGATATAGCGCAGGCAGACTTCGGCCGTCGCGAGATCGCGATCGCCGAAACTGAAATGCCGGGATTGATGCAAATCCGCGAAGAATACGCGGGTAAAAAACCGCTGGAAGGCGCTCGCATCATGGGCTCTCTGCACATGACGATTCAAACTGCGGTGCTGATCGAGACTCTGGTCGACCTGGGCGCTGAAGTGCGCTGGGTGTCGTGCAATATTTTCTCGACTCAGGATCATGCAGCCGCTGCAATTGCAGCAGCCGGCATCCCGGTGTTTGCCTACAAGGGCGAAACGCTCGACGAATACTGGGAATACACCCATCGTGCAATGGAGTGGTCAGACGGCGGCGCACCGAACCGCATTCTCGATGACGGTGGCGATGCAACCCTGCTGCTGATACTCGGCGCCAAAGCCGAGCAAGATGCCAGCATTCTCGACAACCCGGGCAGCGAAGAAGAAGTCGCGCTGTTCAAGTCGATTAAGAAACGGCTGGAAACGAAGCCCGGCTGGTACACCAAGCGCCGCGATGCGATCGGCGGTGTAACAGAAGAAACCACAACCGGCGTGCAACGCCTGTACACGATGCAGCAGAGCGGCGAACTGCCCTTCCCTGCAATCAACGTGAACGACTCTGTCACCAAGTCGAAGTTTGACAATCTGTATGGCTGCCGCGAATCACTCGTAGACGGCATCAAACGTGCCACTGACGTCATGATCGCGGGCAAGATCGCCGTGGTCTGCGGCTACGGCGATGTCGGTAAAGGCTGCGCGCAGTCGCTGAAAGGCCTGGGCGCCACTGTCTGGGTAACGGAAATCGACCCGATCTGTGCTTTGCAGGCCGCGATGGAAGGCTTCCGCGTCGTGACGATGGAAGATGCTGCGCCGGAAGCGAACATCTTCGTGACTACCACCGGCAACTACGACGTTATTACGCACGATCACATGGCGGCAATGAAAGACCAGGCCATTGTCTGCAACATTGGTCACTTCGATAACGAGATTCAGGTTGCCGAACTGCAGAAGTACGAGTGGGAGAACATCAAGCCGCAGGTTGATCACATCATTTTCCCTGACGGCAAGCGCATCATCCTGCTTGCCGAGGGCCGGCTGGTGAATCTCGGTTGCGCGACCGGCCACCCGAGCTTTGTGATGTCAAACTCGTTCACCAATCAGGTGATGGCACAGATCGAACTCTGGCAGAAGCCGGACGACTACGACAATGAAGTCTACGTACTGCCGAAACACCTCGACGAAAAGGTGGCGCGACTGCATCTGAAGCAGCTGGGTGTGAACCTCACCACGCTGTCCAAAGAGCAGGCCGACTACATCGGCGTCAAGGTCGAAGGCCCTTACAAGCCGGACCACTACCGCTACTGAGCGACTCACGTCGTCCTTGCTTGCTGAAAGGCCCGCCCCGCGCGGGCCTTTTTGTTGCTGCGCCGGGCGCCGTTGTGACCTACTCCACAAAAGCGCCTGCGCCGGTTCGCTATAGTTAAGGGATGGCCGAAACGCTAAACATTCTGCACATCACAGACCCGCATCTGCACGCGCATCGCGATGCCATGATGCGGGGCCTGAACACGTGGGAGTCATTTAAAGCGATCGTCGACCGTGTTGCGGCGGGTGAGCGCAAACCGGATGCCGTGATTGCGACGGGCGATCTGGTGCAGGACGAAACCCGACAAGGCTATGTGCGCTTTCGCGACGCGATCAGCGAGCTGGGCGTGCCCGTGCACTGTATACCCGGCAACCACGACTCGCCGCGGGTGATGGCTGAAATGCTGAGCACACCGCCGTTCCATTTTTGCGGTACGTGCAAGTACGGCAACTGGCGGCTCATCATGCTGAATTCTGCGGTGCGCTGGGATGACGGCGGCAGACTCGAGCCGGCACAGCTGAAAATGCTGGAGGCGACGCTGGAAGCCAATCCGGACGACTACGCGCTGATTGCAATGCACCATCATCCGGTGCCGACCGGCAGCCGGTGGCTGGACGGTCTGGACCTCCGCAATCGGGATGAGTTTTTTGCGATCACCGATCGCTTCCCGCAAGTTCGGGGGGTCGCGTGGGGGCACGTGCATCAGGAAGCCATCAGCACCCGCAATGACGTGCTGCTGTTTAGCACGCCGTCCACCGGCTCGCAGTTCCTCCCTAACAGCGACGTGTTTATGATGGACTCGAAGCCACCGGGCTACCGGTGGATTAATTTGCAGCCGGACGGCTCTATCGAGACCGAGGTAGTATGGTTGTCATGAGTATTGTTCGCCATGTCGTTCGCATGTTCAGCGCGCTAGCGCTGACGGCCCTGTTGGCGCTGAGCAGCACTGCCGCAACCGCCGGCCCGCTGCCGCTGTGGGAAATTGAGAGCGCCGATAATCGTGTGCTCATCATGGGCTCCGTGCATTTTCTGCGCCCGTCGGATTACCCGCTGCGTGATGGCCTCAACGAGGCGTATGACATCGCAGACACCATCACCATGGAAATCAACATGGCGGAGATTGATCAGCTCGCCATGCAGAGCACCATTACGTCACTGGCAATTGACCCGGACGGCAGTTCGCTGCGGGAGCTGATGGGCCAGAGCGCATTCGCCGAGGCCGAACAGCAGGCCGCTGAACTGAAAATTCCGCTCGCCATGTTTGAGACCTTTGAACCCTGGTTTGCAGCCCTGTCCGTCAGCCAGCTGCGCATGGTGCAGCTGGGCTTCGACCCGGCGTGGGGCGTGGAAGCGATGCTGACCCGCAAGTCTGTGAAAGAAAACAAAACACTCGCCGGTCTCGAGACTATCGCCGAACAACTTGGCTTTATGGACGGACTCGACATCCCCACGCAGCGTAAATTTCTGCTGCAGTCACTTGAGGATGCGGCATCGGTCGCGAACGAGGTCGACACGATTGTTGAGGCATGGAAACAGGGCGATGCCGGGGCACTTGAGCAGTCGCTGCTGGAAAGTCTCGAAGATGCCCCGCAGCTGTATGACGCGCTGCTCGTCCGGCGCAATAAAAACTGGGTGGCGCCTATCAGTGCGTTGCGCGAGAAACCCGGTGATCACCTCGTCGTCGTGGGCGCGATGCACCTCGTGGGCGATGACAGTGTACTGGCCATGCTGAAAGACGCGGGCATAAAATCGCGCCAGCTCAGCGACGCCGACTTCTAAATTTCGGTCATCTCGAAGTCTTCTTTGCCGGCGCCACAGTCGGGACACCGCCACGACAGCGGCACCTCGTCCCAGGGCGTACCGGGCGCAATGCCGGCATCGGGGTCACCCTTCGCTTCATCGTAGACATAGCCACAAATCAGGCACATCCATGTTTTCATCGTGTCGTGTCTCGTTCTGTTGTTGACCGCTTGTCGCGCTACTGAATCTGGCCTTCACGCACTTGCCGGAGCAATGGCTGCAAAAATTTGAGCCGTTCGATCGGGTCGTTCATTTCCAGACAGGCCTGCCGCGCTTCCATTTCCAGCGGCAGAATTTCGGCGAAACGATAGCCTAACCAGTTGGCATCCTGATAGTCGCGCTCAATGCCCTCGTAGAGTTTACCGAGATCGTCGAGTACCGCTTCAAGCAGAGCGGACCAACCCGCGAACTCCTCGGGCACCGGCACTTTCTCATCTGTAGGCAGGCGCTCGATCTCGCCGAGGTTCAAACCGTCAGCCTGCTGGTCGACGGCCTGCAACCGAAAGCGCGAGGTGCCGGTCGCCGTAATACCCAGCAAACCATCAGTGCCCTGATACCAGTCGGTAATGCGGGCCAGCGTGCCGACCGCAAAGGTCTGCGCGCTTGCGGCACCCGCCACCTCCGGGCCCTCTGCAATGAGCAGCACACCGAACTCGGTCTCTTCCTTCATGCAGCGACTGACCATGTCGAGATAACGTGCTTCGAATATGCGCAGCGGCAGCGGCCCGCCGGGAAACAGCACGGTGCTGAGCGGAAACAACGGTACCCGGGTTTCGGATGCGTCAGGCATTGACCTGACTCTTACGCGCCGCGAGCGCGTGACACAGTTGTTCGTGGATCCCGCCAAACCCGCCGTTACTCATGACGATCAGGGAGTCGCCGGCCGCGCAGCCCGGCGCAACGCCGTCCACAATCGCGGCGACGTCGGTTTCGATATGACAGTCAGGCAGGTCGCTTAACGCCGTTGCGAGTTGCCACGGCAGGTCATCCGGCTGCAACGCCCAGACCGCATCGGCCGGTGCCAGCGCCCCCGCCAGCTCATCGCGATGTGCGCCGAGCTTCATGCTGTTTGAGCGCGGTTCGACGATGGCAATCACCCGGCCCGCCGCCGTTTGCCGGACAGCGTTCAGTGTGCGCCGGATTGCGGTGGGATGGTGCGCAAAATCGTCGTATACGCGGACCCCGTCAATGTCGCCACGGAGCTCAAGGCGCCGTCTGACCCCGCGGAATGCAGACAGACCATCGAGGGCCTGAGCCAGCCCGACGCCGGCGTCCTGCGCAGCGAGTATCGCCGCGGCGGCGTTCTCTGCATTGTGCAGACCGGGCAACACCAGCCGGCCGGTGTGCTCGCCATCGGCGCCCCGCAGCGAAAACGCATCGCCCTGCAGGGCGGCGGTGTAGTCAGCACCACTGTCGGGCACGCTGCTGTACGACGTCACCGGCGACCAGCAACCCATTTCCAGCAGCCGCTCGATTTCCGGTTCGCTGCCGTTAGCGATCACCCGGCCATTGCCGGGCAACATGCGCAACATCTGATGGAACTGCCAGAGTATGGCGTCCATGTCCTTGTAAATATCGGCATGATCAAATTCGAGATTGTTGATGATGAGTGTGCGCGGGCCGTAGTGCAGAAACTTGGCGCGCTTGTCGAAAAATGCAGTGTCATATTCGTCGGCTTCGATCACGAAGACATCGCCGTCGCCGAGCCGGGCCGTCACGCCAAAATTTGCCGGCACTCCGCCGATGAGAAAGCCGGGCGCAGCGCCGGCATGCTCCAGCAACCAGGCCGTCATACTGGCGGTGGTGGTTTTACCGTGCGTGCCCGACACCGCGATCACGTGACGATCGTGCAGTACATGTTCAGTGAGCCAGGCCGGGCCCGAGCTATACGGCATGCCCCGGTTCAGCAGCTCTTCAATGATCGGCATGCCACGGCTCATCACGTTGCCGACGACCACGAGATCAGGCTTGCAGTCGAGCTGTGCGGGCTCAAAACCCTCAATCAGCTCAATCCCGAGCTCGCGGAGCTGATCGCTCATCGGCGGGTACACACCGCGGTCACTGCCGGTTACGGTATGGCCGGCCGCACGGGCAATGGCAGCGATACCGCCCATAAACGTGCCGCAAATGCCGAGAATATGGATGTGCATTTGTACATCATCCACTACACTGCGGCCGTATGCCACCCGACCGAACGCCGGAAAACTCGCCCCTCCCCCTGCTGATAAACGCTCAGCAGGACCTCGATGGACTCTGTGAAGTCATCAGCTCCGAGGACGTGATTGCGCTCGACACGGAGTTTGTCCGCACCCGCACCTACAAGCCGCAGCTCGGCCTGATCCAGATTGCCGCCGGCGGCAACGCCGTCTGCATCGACCCGCTGGCGGAACTCGACTACACGCAGCTTTGGGCGCTCCTGTTTGACCCGCAGCGACAAACGATCATGCACTCTGCCACCCAGGACCTTGAGGTCATGTGGTTTCACTGCGGCGCATTCACCCGCAATCTGATCGACACACAGGTCTGTGCCGCACTGCTCGGCTATCAACCGCAAATCGGCTATGCCGGCCTGGTCGCCGATCTGGCGGGCGTGACGATCAGCAAAGAACAAACCCGCACCGACTGGACGCGCCGGCCGCTCAGCGCTGAACAAATTGATTACGCCGCGAAAGACGTGGTTTATCTGGGCGGCATGCACGGACTGCTGCACGACCGGCTGCAGGAATGCGGCCGCTACGAATGGGCCGTTGAGGACAGCATCGCACTTTGCCGTACCGGGCTCTACGAGCCTGATATACAGGGCGCATGGCGGCGCATCAAGAGCGTGCAGTTTCTGCCGGGTGCTGAGCAGGCCCGTGCCAGAGCGCTCGCAGAATGGCGCGAACAGCGTGCCGTAAAACTCGACAAGCCACGCAAGTGGGTCATGGATGACAAAGCCATCCTCAGCATTGCGGCTGCCAACCCCACAGACGAGCAGGCCCTCGGCCAACTGAACGATGTGCCGGATGGCCTGGCACGGCGTCAGGGCGGGCGTTTGCTAAAGGTGCTGCAGGCCGCCAACGACGACTACAACGACAACCCGCACAAATACGTGCAGCAGATCGCCGACCGCGATGCTGACAAAGCACTGAGCAAAAAACTGGGCGCGATCATTCGCCGGGCGGCAGAATCACTTGAGCTGCCCGCAGAAATCGTTGGCAGTAAACGTGAAATTACCGCGCTGATGCGCGGCGAAGAGGAATCGCGATTGCTGACCGGCTGGCGCGGCGAACTGGTCGGCGCCGAATTGCAGGAAGTGCTGCAGAACGCCCGTTAGCGTTGCCGCAGCTGCCGGTTTCTCAGAGCCCGAGCGCCGCCTCGAGGCGCGCATAAATCTCGTCGATTTCACCCTCGCCCTGCACGACTTTCAGTAAGCCGGCTTCGCGGTAGTAATCAATCAACGGTTCGGTTTGTTCGCGATACACCTCAAGCCGGTGAGCAATGGTTTCCTCATTGTCATCCGCGCGCTGTATCAGTTCGCCGCCGGCCGCCGTCACCGCATCCAGCTCCTCCTGCGAGGAGTAGTAAATGTTCAGCAGCTTGCCGGTCTTTGAGCAGGTGCGCCGGCCCGTGAGACGCTTCATCAGGATGTCGAGCTCAACATCGAGCAGGACGGCTGCGTCGAGACTCTGACCGATATCTGCCAGCACCGGCTCAAGGTCCTTGGCCTGCTGCAGATTACGGGGATAACCGTCGAGGATGAAACCATTGGCACAGTCCGGCTGCGCCAGCCGTTCAGCAATGATGCCGAGCACGATGTCATCGGTCACCAGCTCGCCGGCATCCATGGCCGCCCTGGCCTTCTGCCCGAGCTCGGTGCCCGCCGCCACGGCTCCCCGCAGCAGATCGCCGGTCGAGACCTGCACGATGTCGTGCTCGGCCATAACCCGCTTGGCCTGCGTGCCCTTGCCGCTGCCCGGCGCCCCCAGGAAAACTATGCGCATGATCCAATCCGTCTGATTTATGTCGCGTTTTTCCGGTGCCGGCCAAGCTCCAACAGTGACCGCCACCCCAAGCCGCGTACGCTAAACGACACCCGCCACCGGGTCAACGGCCGAATTACGCTTGCCGGGGCGCCCCCGGTCGGGCAGTATCGGTCGCCAAGTTATAACTGCTTCAGCCGCTCTGCGCGGCCTCCGGAAACACTCCTTATACATGGCCTCAAAACCCAACGCTTTTTACGCCCAGTCGGGCGGCGTCACCTCTGTCATCAACGCAAGCGCCTGCGGCGTCATTGAGACAGCACGCAAACACAAAGACAAGATCGGCAAGGTGTATGCGGGCCGCAACGGCATTATTGGCGCGCTGACCGAAGACATGATCGATACCAGCCGCGAAACGGCGCGCACCATTGCCGGTCTGCGTCACACGCCCGGCGGCGCCTTCGGCTCCGCTCGTTTCAAACTAAAAAGCCTCGAAGAGAACCGCGCTGAGTACGAGCGTCTGATTGAAGTATTCGAAGCGCACAACATTCGTTACTTTTTTTACAACGGCGGCGGCGATTCGGCGGACACCTGCTACAAGGTGTCGCAGCTGTCGAAGAAGCTGAAATTTCCGGTGCAGGCCATACACGTACCGAAAACCGTCGACAACGATTTGCCGATTACCGACACCTGCCCCGGCTTCGGCTCCGTGGCCAAGTACATCGCGGTATCGACGAAAGAAGCTGCACTCGACGTTGAGTCGATGGCACGCACGTCAACCAAAGTCTTCGTCCTCGAAGTCATGGGTCGTCACGCCGGCTGGATTGCCGCGGCGGGCGGCCTCGCAGGCAATGGCCCTGACGAAGCACCCCACATCATTCTGTTTCCCGAAGTCCCATTTAATAAGAAAGCCTTCCTCAAGCGCGTCGACGACTGCGTTAAAAAGAACGAATACTGCGTGATCGTCGTGAGCGAAGGTGCCGCCTACCCGGACGGCAAATTCCTCGCCGACGCCGGCAATACGGATGCATTCGGCCACAAACAGCTCGGCGGCGTGGCACAGGTCGTCGCGCAGATGGTGAAGGACGAACTGGGCTACAAGTTCCATTACGCGATCGCTGATTACCTGCAGCGCTCGGCGCGGCATCTGGCCTCCAAGACGGACGTGGATCAGGCCTATGCCGTGGGCAAAGCGGCCGTTGAGTTTGCACTGCAAGGGGAGAACTCGGTCATGCCCGCGATCGTGCGCAAGTCCGACAAGCCGTATCGCTGGACGATCGGCAAGGCCCCGCTGAGCCGCGTGGCCAACAAAGAAAAGATGATGCCGAAGAGCTTTATCCGCAAAGACGGTTTTGGCATTACCGCAGCGTGTCGTCGCTACCTCGAACCCCTGATCAAGGGTGAGGACTACCCGCCGTACAAGAATGGCTTACCGGTTTACGTTCAGCTTAAAAACGTGCCGGTCCCCCGCAAGCTCAACAAGGAATTTAAGCTGAGGTAATTCGCCTTGGCTTTGCGGGCCCATACCAACCTCGCAAGACCCTGATTTTCGGGGATAAAGGAGTAACAATCAGTATGTCAGTTGCGATTATCCTGGCCCTGTCCCTTTTCGGACTCGCTGTAGCTTTTTACTACTCACGCTCGGTCAGCCGCGTTG
>JABDLC010000149.1 GCA_013001905.1 Gammaproteobacteria bacterium
CTCCGAAACCCAAAGTCGCGTCGCAGGCATCCCGGCTGGTCAGCCCTCGGCATGTTCGACTAGCCTGCCGCAACGAACTCGCGTACCACCGCCGTCCACCCGCGCGCCAGATTGTCGCGGTTATAGCCACCGCCGCCCATGCCGATAATGCGCCCGTCGGCATGCCGGTCAGCGAGCACGCATAAGCGCCGGGCCGCATGCGCGTGCGCCTCCGTCGAAAACTTCAGGTGCGTGATCGGGTCACCCGCAATGCTGTCTGCACCTGCATTGAACAGGATGAACTCGGGGCGGGCCGCGTCGACGAATGCCTCGACCTCGTCCCACGCCGCATAAAATTCATCATCACCGGAACGCGGGCGCAACGGAATATTGAGCTTCGTACCTTCTGCGGCACCGGTCCCGGTTTCATGGCGGTGCCCGGTACCCGGAAACAACGCGCGTCCGTCCTCATGAATATCCGCGACACAAATATCCGGGTCGTCTTCGAAGGCGTAAAACATACCGTCACCGTGATGCGCGTCGATATCGACATACGCAACGCGCGTCAGCCCGTACTGACTGCGCAGGAGCTCCGCTGCGATGCCGCTGTCGTTAAAGACACAGAACCCGGCTGTCTTGTGACGGAACGCGTGGTGCAAACCGCCGATCGGAATAAAGCCGCGCCGTGCAGCACCGCTCATGATGACGTCCAGCAGATTGAGGGTGCCGCCCACGACCGCGGCGGCCGCTTCGTACAAGCCCGGCCACGCGGGAGTGTCCTGCGCATCCAGCATCGCCTGACCGCTCGCGCAGGTATCACGCACGTACTCGAGGTACTCAGGCGTGTGGTAACTCAGCAATTCGTCGCGCGTCGCATCACGCGCCGTCATGAACTCAACATCAGCCCCCACCCCGCTTGCATCAAGCTCCGCGTGGAACACGTCGTGCCGGTCCGGACCGAAGGGATGCCCGTCGCCGAACCCGTAGTCCGCCGTGCGCTGATCCTTGATCACCCTGACCTTATTCATTGCGGCAGCATTATATGGTGTTGAGCTGCCGCTTCGCGGATAATCGCGCCTTTCGCAGCAAGGCTGGCAGGAAGAACGATGGCCCAGTACGTCTACACCATGAACAGCGTCGCCAAGATTGTGCCGCCCAAACGGTACATATTGCGCGACATCTCGCTCAGCTTTTTCCCCGGCGCCAAAATCGGCGTGCTGGGGCTTAACGGGGCGGGCAAATCCACACTGTTGCGAATCATGGGTGGCGTCGACACCGAATTCGAAGGCGAGGCGCGCCCCCAGCCGGGTATCAATATCGGCTACCTGCAACAGGAGCCTGAGCTGAATCCTGATAAAGATGTGCGCGGGAACGTCGAGGAAGGCGTGGGCGAAATCTTTGCGCTGCTGAATCGCTTCAACGAAATTTCGGACAAGTTCGCCGAACCGATGGACGACGATGAGATGAACAAGCTGCTCGAGGAGCAGGGCGAGCTGCAAAACAAGATCGACGCCAAAGATGGCTGGGAAATAGAACGTACGCTTGAGATCGCAGCCGATGCGTTACGACTGCCGCCCTGGGATGCCGATGTCAACAAACTGTCCGGCGGTGAAAAACGACGCGTCGCGCTGTGCCGGCTGCTGCTCTCCGAGCCCGACATGCTGCTGCTAGATGAGCCCACCAACCATCTGGACGCTGAGTCGGTGGCATGGCTGGAGAAATTTCTGGAGAAATTCCCCGGCACGGTTATCGCGGTCACTCATGATCGCTACTTTCTCGATAACGTGGCCGGCTGGATTCTGGAGCTCGACCGCGGTCACGGCATTCCGTGGGAAGGCAACTACAGTTCCTGGCTGGAGCAGAAAGAACAGCGGCTGGAAATGGAAGAAAAACAGGAAGCCGCGCGGCAAAAAAGCATCAAGTCCGAGCTGGAATGGGTGCGCTCCAATCCGAAAGCGCGCCGTGCAAAGAGCAAAGCACGCCTCGCTCGATTTGACGAACTGAACTCTCAGCAATTTCAGCAACGCCAGGAAACCAATGAAATTTACATCCCCCCGGGGCCGCGGCTGGGCGACCTCGTGGTCGAAGTCAACAATCTGCGCAAAGCCTTCGGTGACAAACTCCTTATTGATGATCTGAGTTTTCAGATTCCGCCCGGCGCCATCGTGGGTGTGATCGGACCGAACGGCGCCGGTAAGACCACGTTCTTCAAGATGCTGTCAGGCACAGAGCAACCGGATGGCGGCGACATCCGGCTGGGCGAAACCGTCGAGCTCGCCTACGTCGATCAGTCACGGCAGTCGCTCGACGACAACAACAGCGTCTGGCAGGAAATCTCAGACGGGCAGGACCTGATACAGGTTGGTAACTACGAGACTTCATCACGCGCCTATGTCGGTCGTTTCAACTTCAAAGGCACACAGCAACAGCAACAGATCGGTGAACTGTCAGGTGGTGAGCGCAATCGCGTGCACCTCGCCAAGGTGCTGAAATCCGGCGCCAATATGCTGCTGCTCGACGAGCCCACCAACGACCTCGATGTGGAAACACTACGCGCGCTGGAGAACGCCCTGCTCGACTTCCCGGGCTGTGCGGTTGTGATTTCGCATGACCGCTGGTTTCTCGACCGGATCGCCACCCACATACTGGCTTTCGAAGGCGACAGCCACGTTGAGTTTTTTGCCGGCAATTACGAAGAGTACGAAGAGGATCGCAAGCGCCGCCTCGGTGACGCTGCAACAGAACCGCAGCGGATTCGCTACAAGCCGCTCACAGGCTGACGGATTAAGTTAAACCGCTTACGCCGCGGGGCCGTCAGCGGCGCTCGGTGCTATGATCGACCTGTAAATCAGCGCCCTCAAAGAGGCGCACATGACTTGTTACAGGGCCGGAAGAAGCACATGCACCTAGACTCCAGTAACCGCCTCCACCGCGGTGACGATGCAGTAATGGAATGCAACCATTGCCGCAGCCAGACACACATGCACCCCACTGCCACCCCTGATTTTCGCGCGCTGCGTCAGAGTCGCCCGGAACGCACCGGCATGGTGTTTCAGTGCGGCGCATGTGGCATGCCCGTATTCGCCAGTTACAAAATTATTAATTTCGATGTTCACCGCATCGACCTGGAGCCACTGCGCAGTGATGAACCGCGCAAAGAAAAATCGTTCACCTTTACCTATATTCCGGATGGCGTTGCCACGTTTTTTCGTAATGCCCTAGGCTGTTATGAAAATGACCTGACTCAGGCTTTCGCGGTCATGTGCCGCATGACCACCGAGGCAATGATTAACGATCGCGGTGAAAACGAGAAAATGAAATTCATGGCTCAGGTCGATGAGATTGCGGAACTCGCGAACCTCACCGATGCCGAGTACCGGGACCTGTGCACCATCCTGTTTGACACCGGCACAGGCTCGCTGCTGGATTCGGTCGATATAGACAAAGGGATGGCAGCAATCCTGCTCGAGACCATGAAGGACATGCTGCATCACGCCTACATCCGCCGCGGCCGGCTGGCCAAGAAGCTGCAAATGCGGCGCTTTTTTGCCGACCCGAGGGGCAGCAGCGCAGCCGAAGCGATCGACAGCGAGCTCGACGACGATGAAAAAACGTTGCTAAGTATCGTGCGGCCGGATCTTAGAAAGCCAACCGGCACTGAAGACTAATTACGCGCGGCGACTCAGCCAGCCGAGTGAGCCAAGCGCCGAAAGCATCAACCAGACCGCAGCGGGAATGGGCACAACGGTCAGCTCAATACCGCTCAGGTAGAAGGCCGAATCAAGACCCTCCCCCGGGGTGCGTTCAAACGTAACGGACACCAGGTTGTCCCACCCCGGACCCACCACAATGGTGCTCGGGTTGGTGTCAATCTGCCATGCGCCACTGATCGTGCCGCCACCCGCATAGGTTCCTGTTACTTCAAACAACAGCGGAGGAGCGCCGAAGAATATTTGGCCGGCATCGAACGATGTAAGGCCAAACGGTTGGCCGGACAGGTTTACCAAAGTCGCCCCTAAGTCAGGACGATTAACCGCTCTCGTCGGATTTAGAACGACTTCGAAATCACCGGACAACTGAAACCCGTCCTCGGTGATCGTCGCGTACCGGGCTCTGTCCAGGCCCTCAAAATCGAAACTGACGGTTGCCGAATGCACAACAGGCGCAAACAGCAAACCTAATACAACAAAGAATCGAGTGAATCGCATCACACACCCCCAAGCTGAAAAACTACCGTTATCACAGTAGCAGTTGCGAGCAAATTCCTTAAGGCGCGCCGCTTGTGTTAAGCGGCAATGACCGCTAGTCGACCCAGACCCGCGCATTACGGAACATCCGCAGCCACGGGCCGTCTTCGCCCCACTCCTGTGGCGCCCAGGAGTGCTGCACGGTGCGATGTACACGCTCGGGGTGCGGCATCAACATCGTGACGCGACCGTCACTGCTGGTTGCACCCGCTATGCCCTGATACGAGCCGTTCGGATTAGCGGGATAAACCTCGGTAACGTTGCCGTAATTATCAACATAACTGGCAGGCACTTTATTCGCCGCTATGAACGCGTCGCGATCTGCATCGCTCGCAAACTCAGCACGGCCTTCACCGTGTGACGTCGCAATCGGTAAGCGCGCACCCTGCATGCCGGCCAACAGTATCGACGGTGACTCACCGACTTCAACGAGACTCAGTCGGGCCTCAAACTGCTCTGACAAATTGCGCACGAAGCGCGGCCAGTGTTCGGCACCCGGAATGATGTCCTGCAAATTGGCGAGCATCTGACAGCCGTTGCAGACGCCCAGGGTAAACGTGTCGTCGCGGTTGAAAAAGTTTTGAAATGCAGTCCGGGTTGACTCGTGAAACAACACCGATTTGGCCCAGCCGCCACCGGCGCCTAATACGTCACCAAAGGAAAACCCGCCACAGGCAATCGCACCCTTAAAGCTCTGCAGAGTGCGTCGTCCGGCCAGAATGTCAGACATGTGCACGTCCACCGGTTCAAAGCCGGCTCTATGAAACGCCGCGGCCATTTCGTTGTGACTGTTAACGCCCTGCTCGCGCAGGATAGCCACGCGCGGACGCGCGCCGGTGTTGATCAGCGGCGCCGCAATGTCTTCCTGCGGATCAAACGGGATGCGGGGACTCAACCCGGGGTCATCGTCATCGATTATCGCGTCAAACTGCTGTCGTGCCGTCATCGGGTTGTCGCGATCCGCCTGCATGCGGTAGCTGACTTCTGCCCACACTTGCTGCAGTTCGCCGCGACCGGCCACAAAAACGGCTTCACCGTTGTGTAAAACACGTATCTCGCGATCGTCATTGACGATGCCAACGTCTGCAACAATGTCGTCCAGATGATGCTGCGCGAGTATCGCATCAACGGCAGCGCGATCTTCATCGCGCACCTGCACCACGGCACCCAGCTCTTCACTGAACAGGGCGCCGATCAGATCATCGCCGGCAATGCGGATGTCGACGCCGGTGCGCCCGGCAAACGCCATTTCGCACAGCGCTGCGTAGAGGCCGCCGTCCGAGCGGTCGTGATACGCCAGTAGCAATCCGGCATCGTTCAGCGCCTGAATCGCGGCGAAGAAATTCTGCAGCTGACCGGCCGATACAACATCAGCCGGCGCTCCCCCCGGAAGATCGAACACCTGCGACAGGCAGGATGCACCCAACCGGTTGCGACCCTCGCCGAGGTCAATCAGCAGCAGTGACGTTGCAGCGTCCCGACGCAGCTGCGGCGTCAGTGTTTTGCGAACGTCGAGTACCGGGGCAAAACCCGACACAATGAGTGACAACGGGGCGAACACGTTCTTGCTGCCTTCGTCATCATCCCAGCGGGTCTGCATCGACAGCGAATCCTTGCCCACGGGGATCGCAATACCGAGTTCCCGGCACAGCTCGCTGCCAACCGCACGCACGGTTTCAAACAAGGCCTGATCTTCACCCGGATAACCGCACGCGGCCATCCAGTTTGCCGACAAACGTATATCGGCCAGCCTGCCAATACGCGCTGCAGCGAGATTGGTGATGCTTTCACCGACCGCCAGCCTTCCCGATGCAGCCGGATTCAGCGTTGCAACGGGCGTCCGTTCGCCCATGGCCATGGCCTCCCCGGCAGTCGAATCGAAACTGCGCGCGGTTACGCCGACATCGCTGACCGGAACCTGCCACGGCCCGACCAGCTGGTCCTGTGACACCAAGCCGCCGACCGTGCGGTCGCCGATGTGAATCAGAAATGACTTGTCAGCCACCGTCGGGAAGCGCAGCACCCGCTGACAGGCATCGGCGATATCCACGCCATCCAGTTTCGCGGCCGGCACTTCACGTGCAACCGAGATCACGTCCTTGCGGGTTTGCGGCGGCTTACCGAGCAAATCCTGCATCTGCATATCGACCGGGTTGTCGCCGGTACGCGCGTCGGTCACGGTCAACTGGCCGCTGTCATCCATTTGCCCGATCACAGCGTAAATGCAGCGCTCGCGTTCGCAGATCGCGCTGAAGGTATCGAGATCCTCCGGCATCACGGCGATCATGTAGCGCTCCTGCGCCTCGTTGCACCAGATCTCCAGCGGTGACATGCCGGGCTCTGCGTTGGGTACGTCCTGAATTTCGATACAGCCGCCCAGCTGACTGTGATCAATCAGTTCAGGCGTTGCGTTCGAAAGGCCGCCGGCGCCGACGTCATGAATAATCACGATCGGGTTGTCGTGCCCGTCGCTGGCGCCCAGCTGCCAGCACGCATCGATGACCTGCTGCGCACGCCGCTGCATTTCGGGATTGCCGCGCTGCACGGATGCGTAATCAAGATCTTCGGAGCTGCTGCCGCTGCCCATTGACGACGCCGCGCCACCACCGAGCCCGATCAGCATCGCAGGACCACCGAGCACAATGATTAATGCCCCGGCCGGTACCTCCGGTTTCTCGACATCAGCCGCGCGAATATTGCCGAGACCCCCGGCAATCATGATGGGCTTGTGATAACCACAAACCTTACCGGGTTCATCGAGCCTCTGCTCAAACGTACGGAAGTAGCCCTGAATATTCGGCCGGCCGAATTCGTTGTTGAATGCCGCACCACCAATAGGCCCTTCGAGCATGATGTCGCGGGCACTGGCGATCCGGTCCGGCTTGCCGATGCCGTCTCCGCTGCCTTCCCATGGCTGTGCAAAACCCGGCAGACGCAGATGCGACACAGAAAAACCGGTGAGCCCGGCCTTCGGCGTGGCGCCGCGCCCGGTCGCTCCTTCATCACGAATCTCACCGCCGGAACCTGTTGCTGCCCCGGGGAACGGCGAAATCGCCGTCGGATGATTATGGGTCTCCACTTTCATGAGGATGTGTATGTCTTCCTCGTGAAAGGTGTAACTGTGTGACTGCGGATCGACCATCAGGCGTCCGCCCTCGCCGCCCACAATCACCGACGAGTTGTCGCTGTACGCTGACAACACACCCTGGGGCGATTGCTTGTGCGTTGAGCGGATCATCTGGAACAGACTGTCCGGTGACTCTTTACCGTCGACCGTCCAGGTCGCATTAAAAATCTTATGGCGACAATGCTCCGAGTTTGCCTGCGCAAACATCATGAGCTCCGCGTCCGTCGGATCGCGTTCAGCACGCGTGAACACGTCTGCCAGATAATCGATTTCATCCGGTGACAACGCGAGCCCGAGCTCCAGGTTCGCCGCTTCAAGCGCGCTCTTGCCCGCACTCGTCAACGGCACGTGCCGCAGCGGCGCCGGCTCGTGGGTCGCAAACAACTGTGCGATATCAGCGTCATCGGTCAATACGGCATCGGTCATCCGGTCATGCAGTACCGGCAGCAGCGCATCAATCTGCGACTGCGACAGCGGCTGCGACGAATCTGTCGACAACGTATATGCGATGCCCCGCTCCAGGCGACGAATCTGTGTCAGTCCGCAGTTGTTGGCGATATCGGTTGCTTTACTGGCCCACGGAGAAATCGTGCCGATGCGCGGGACCACGAGCAGGGTCAGCCCGTCAACGGACGCGGCATCGATCGCCGGGCCGTAATTCAACAGTGCATCCAGTATTTGCCGGTCTGCATCGGTCAGATCGGACTTTGCATCAACAAAATGCTGATAGCGCGCACTGACAGCGTTCACCGCAGGCACGCGTGCCTGCAGGCGGGAGAGAAGTTTATCGATACGAAAGGACGAAAGCGCCGGCGGGCCGGCCAAACGCAGGGACGGCATCAGTTATCGCTGCCTTTGCCGGGCGTATACACCGGCATGGGAAATTGCGTGACGTTTTCACCGTCCATTGAACTGATCTTACTGACGCCCTGCTTCTCGACTTCATCAATGCGGATCACCGCATGCATCGGGATATACGTGCGTTTGACGGTTTCAAACTCACTCTTGAGCCGCTCTTCAGCAGGATCAACCACGACCGTGGTGCGCTCGCCGAACACGATCTCCTCGACCTCAATGAAGCCGAACAAAGCGCCCTGACCGACGCTGCGGGCAAAGATCTCGTAGATCTGCCCCTGATTCATGAAAATGATCCGGAAAATCTGCCGTGCAGCCATCTGCGTCTGGCACCTGCGCATTATTGTTAAATGGGTTGTGAACTCCCGCCGGAAGGCCAGAGCCAGGGCGGGCGCGCATTATACCCCAGCCAAATATGTGACATATGCCCTGATTCACTCACGTTTCTGCTGCACCATCTTTGCTGGGCTCCGTGCAACCGCAAGGCGTGCACGGCTTATTGGCTGGTGTCGGAAAGAAGTATGCCGCTCCGTTTACAGGTTATCAGCGCACATCGCGACTCCATGGGTGGAAGTTACATCCAGGAGTTCTCCGCGTGTGGCGGCTATATCGGCCGCAGTCTTGAGTGCGAATGGCCTCTGCCCGACTCAAAGCGCTACATCTCGGCCAAACACGCGATGATCGATTATCAGAGCGGCGCCTACTACCTTGTCGACCTCAGCCGCAACGGCGTATTCATCAACGGTGCGGAATCGCCGGTCGGACGCAGCAACCCGCAACGTCTGTTCGACGGCGACACGATGCGCCTGGGTGAGTTTGAAATTCGCGTGGCCATTATCGATGACCCCAATGAGGGTGCTGAAGACGGCATGCGCGACTCCGTGGTGCGTGCTCAGATGGTGCAGGAAGATGAGTCGATGGAAATCCCAATGATCAACGACGAGGAAATCCGCGACGAACTCAAACTGGAAGATGTGCTGACCCCGGGCGACGATCCCGGCGAACTCAGCGCACTCAGTGAAATCCCGCCCGAAGCCAGTGCGATGCTGCGTAAAATCGCGAGCGAGGAAATGCTCAAAGAAGCGGTGAATTCTTTTCTTAAATCGGCCGGCCTGAGCCCGACCGATTTTGAAGGCATGGAACCGACCGTAGTGCTGCAGAACGCCGGACGTCTGCTCAGCGAGTTCACCGAGGGCACCCACTCACTGCTGGTGGAGAAAGACCGCATCACCAAGCAACTGCGTCTGCATCAGAGTGATGCCAATGCGCAGCACAACCCGTTGCGCTCATCTGACGGTATCGACAATGCATTACGCTTGTTGCTGGGCAACCAGAGCGACGTCAGCCAACAGGGCGCCGCTGCTGTCGATGCCGTGTTTAAGGAACTGAGCCGTCACCAAAAAGCCGTCATTACGGCAATGCGCAGTGCTTTGGATGACTACCTCGGGCATTTCGAACCCAGTGCAATCGAACAAAACTCCAAAGCGGCTCGCAAGAGCGATTTCCGCGACCTCTATGCCGATGCATTCGAAGGGCTGGCCCGACCCAACGATAAGAAGCTGCCGCAGCGCTTCGATGAAGAGTTCAGCCGCTCATATGAACTCGAAACCAGCGACTAAAAGCTCGCTAACCCACTCAATTTACTTGCCTTAATCGCTTGCCTAAACGCGAGCACTCAGCGCGTGTCCGGCAGAAATCGTGGTAATTACTTAGTGACAATGATTCTTATTTACACTAGGATCGCCCCACTTTGAGTTGCGCCGTGCGGCGGCGTTGCGGACGATTCGATTATGACCCTGGATGAACTGAAAATTGGCCAGCGAGCCATCATCACGGCGCTCGCGGACGACAGCCCCCTGACACAACGGTTGATGACGCTCGGGCTGCTTGAGGGCACACCGGTCGCCATGATCCGTCGGGCACTCGGCGGCGATCCGCTGGAGATTGACGTGATGGGCTATTCACTCTCGCTCCGTCGACGTGAAGCGCGGCAGATCACCGTGGAAACCGGCGGGCCCGCGCATGCCTGACAGCAGTCCCGCCAGCGACGTGCCGATGATTGCGGTTGTCGGTAATCCGAACACCGGCAAAAGCACCCTCTTTAATATCCTGACCGGCTTGCGGCAAAAGACCGCTAACTACCCGGGCGTCACGGTCGAACGCCGCTCGGGCACGCTGCGTCTGGACAGCGGCGACATCACACTGGTTGACGTCCCTGGCGCCTATTCACTCACCGCCCATTCGCCCGACGAACTCGTGTCATCAGATGTGCTGATGGGCCGTATGAATGACATGGCCGCACCGGACGCCATATTGGCCGTCATTGACTCCACCAATCTGCGCCGCAATCTGTACATGACCACACAGCTGCTCGAGCTGGGCTTGCCGGTCGTGGTGGCACTCAACATGGCAGACCTCGCGCACAACCGCGGGATCGATGTTGATGCGGCGGCCCTCAGCGCGGAGCTGGGCACGCCGGTGATACCGATCGCGGCAACCCGCGAATCCGGCATCACGGAACTTAAGCGCGCGCTGCAGACTGCGATTAGTCATGCAGATGCACCCGAGCCGCGCAGTTTCGTCCCGCAGCTGCATGCTGCGGCTGTGTCATTGCAGGCTGCGCTTGCTGACCTGGGTGTTCCGATGTCGGTGCCGGAAGCGCAGCGACTGCTGGCCGACAAAGACGGCGCCATCGAGTCCCGTATCGAGCAGCAAGGTGGCACAGCAGCACTGCAACAACTGCAGGAAGCGCGCACTGCGACTCTCGACAGCCTGAATGGCGCGGAGAAAAGCCTCGCCGCACTCGAGGCACGCACGCGTTACCAATGGATTGACGGAGTCGTGCGCAAAGCCGAGCTGCGCGGCAAAAGCCGGCAGACCGTTGCCGATCAGATCGACAAAATCACCAGCCATCCGCTGCTGGGCGCTATTTTGTTTTTCGCCATCATGGCGACGGTGTTTCAGGCGGTGTTTTCCTGGGCCGGCCCCCTTATGGATCTGATTGACGACGCAACGGCTGCGATTGGTACGCTGGTTGCCGCCAACCTGCCGGAAGGCGCGCTGGCCAGCCTGATCGTCGATGGCGTCATCGCCGGTGTGGGCAGCGTGATTATTTTTCTGCCGCAGATTCTGATCCTGTTTGCCTTCATCATTTTCCTGGAGGACTCAGGCTACATGGCGCGCGCTGCGTTTTTGATGGACCGGCTGATGCGTGCCTGCGGATTGTCCGGGCAATCCTTCATCCCGATGCTGTCGAGTTTCGCCTGCGCCGTGCCCGGCATCATGGCGACACGCGTCATTCCGAACCCGCGCGACCGACTGGCGACGATGATGGCGGCACCGTTCATGACCTGCTCCGCCCGCCTCCCGGTGTATGCGTTACTGATCGCCGCATTTGTCCCCGATACCCGGGTGCTCGGCATACTCAATACGCAGGGCCTGGTGTTGTTCGGCCTGTACATGCTCGGCATTTTCGGCGGCATTTTTACCGCTCTGGTGATGAAACGCTTTGCGTTGAGAGGGCCGACACCGACATTCATGATCGAAATACCGCCGTATCGACTGCCTAACCTCAAGTCGATGGCGATACGACTGCTCGAACGCGGGCGCATCTTCTTATACCGCGCAGGCACCATCATCTTCACCGTCGCGGTCGTGATCTGGGCGCTGGTGTATTTTCCGCGGCCAGACACGTTATTTGACAGCTACGAGATGCAGCGTGTTGAAGTGCAACAACTGTATTCCGGCGAAGAGCTGGACACCGAGCTGACGAAGATTGACCAGCAGGAATCCGCCGCGCTCCTCGAGCAAAGCTATCTCGGCAGAGCCGGTAAGCTCCTGCAACCGGCCTTCGCACCGCTCGGCTGGGACTGGAAAATTACCGCCGGGGTCATCGCCAGCTTCCCTGCGCGCGAGGTGGTCGTGGCCGTGCTTGGCACCATTTACGCGGTCGGCGATGACGTGGATGAAACCGACAGGCGCCTGCTGGACCGACTGCGCAGCGCAGAACGACCTGATGGCACGCCGGTATTCACCACCGGCCTCGCGGTCGGCGTGATGATCTTCTTCGCCTTTTGCCTGCAGTGCATGGCAACGGTGGCTATCATGCGCAGAGAAACCAATGGCTGGAAATGGCCGATTATCGCGTGGTGCTACATGACATCGCTTGGCTATATCGGCGCTATGCTGGCCTATCAACTGATTTGACAGTGTGCGGCTTCACTGAGAACAGGCTTGGACGAAACCACCCAACAACTGATCGCACTTTCGCTGGTGGCTGTGGTCATCGGCGCAGAGCTATGGCGACGCTGGAAAAAACGCCAGAGCAAGTCTGACGGCTGCGACGGGTGCGACTCACCGGGCAGCACAAAAAAAGACGCCGGTGAAGCGCCTGTGCGCTTCTACCGGCGTCGCTGATTCCGCGCTCACGGAATCGACCCCCCGCTGTCACTCGTGACAGCACTACAAAAAGCTCTTGCAGTAAACTTGGGCACCTTGCCTGAATAACCGGGGACAGCATAGCAGATGAATCCGCCTGATAATTTATTTGATCTCAGCGGCAAAGTTGCGCTGATCAATGGCGGCAGCCGCGGTATCGGTGCAGCTATTGCGAAAGGCTTTGCGAGCTACGGCGCGCACGTTATTGTCAGCAGCCGGCATGCAGAGTCATGCGCGGCGGTCGCAGACGGCATCGTTGCTGAGGGATTCAGCGCCGAAGGAATGGCATGCCATGGCGGCAACCTGGACGACATCGACAAATTGTTTGGCAATATCCGTGAGCAACACGGCAAACTTGATGTATTGCTTAACAATGCCGCTACAAACCCCTATTACGGACATATCCTCGACACTGAGCCGGCGGCCTTCGACAAGACGGTTGAGGTCAATCTGCGCGGCTACTTCTATATGTCAGTCGCCGCCGCAAAGCTGATGAAGGAAAACGGCGGCGGGTCCATCATCAACACCGCTTCCGTCAATGCAATACAGCCCGGCAACTTTCAGGGCATCTACTCCATCACCAAAGCGGCCGTAGTAAACATGACCAAATCCTTCGCGCAGGAATGCGGTGAATTCGGGATACGCTGTAATGCGCTGCTACCGGGCCTGACTGAAACGCAGCTGGCCAGCGGCCTCATCGACGATGCTGACATCCTTCAGGGCGTAACCCGCAAAACCGCACTGGGCCGGCACGCCCAACCGGAGGAGATGGTCGGCGCCGCGTTGCTGCTCGCATCAGACGCAGGCAGTTACATTACCGGCGAATCCATCGTCGTCGATGGCGGCCTGACCACGGCATCAGCATTGTGAGCGTGCTAGTGAGGGCGCAAATATATGCGGCGCTGTTGCTAACATGCGCTGCAATAAGTGCGGCCTGCGCGACTTCGCCCCTTCCCGGGCAAGACCCGGACCCTGAACGCTTTGCCCGCGAAATCCGCAAATTCGTGCAGTGGGACAGCAAGAACGCCGTACCGGAAAACGCAATCTTAATGATCGGCAGTTCCAGCATTCGCATGTGGGCGACCGCAGATGCTTTCCCCGGCAAACCTGTCATCAATCGCGGCTTTGGCGGGTCAGAGCTGTCAGACGTTTTGCATTACTACGAACAAATCGTCGCCCCTTACGCGCCCGCACGGGTGTTTCTGTACGCGGGTGACAATGATATCGGCAACGGCAAAACTGCGCAGCAGGTGCTGGCCGACTACGAGGAATTCTCCGCTCGTCTCCGCCTCGATTTTCCTGACACCGAACTGGTGTTTATTTCAATTAAACCGAGTCGGTATCGCTGGGCGTTGTGGCCCGTCATGGCAGACGCCAACCAGCTGATTGCAGAGTATTCAGCAACACATGCCAACCGGCGCTACGCCGATCTTGCGACACCCTTGCTTGATGACGCCGGTGAACCCGGCGATGTCTTTATCGCGGACGGGCTGCACTTGAATGAAACGGGGTATGCGCTGTGGCGCGAGGCGCTGGCACCGTATCTGGAGAGCGCGGGCGAGGCACGGTCCGGCAGGTAAGCAAGTTGGCGGAGAGGGAAGCGCGGGCGAGGCACGGTCCGGCCGTACAGCAATATGGCGGAGAGGGTGGGATTCGAACCCACGGTACGCGTGAGCGCACACCTGATTTCGAATCAGGCCCGTTCGACCACTCCGGCACCTCTCCGACTCGCTGGGAGCGCGGGATTATACAGGCATCGGCGCCTGTACATACCCCGGTATACGGGCGCTGCGGGGAGTCCGCTCATCGGACAAAGCGCGGCAGCTGCAGCTTCTACGCTGGCCTCCCTCATCCAAACCCGCCATCATGCCGAAACTCTACTACCCGACACTGCTGAAGAGAACCGCATGACTGACAACACTGCCGCCCAGACTGCGCCGCAACCCGGCGCGTCCGACAAGATCATCCGCTACAGCCTGTTTTTCATTGTGATGGGGCTGTATACCCTGCCGCTGCCGATCCCGCTGATCGGCTGGGAAGGCATCAAGTTCATGCCACCCGCCATCTTCGATCACCCGATACTCTTGCTGGCAGTGCATGAGTTCTCGGGCTTTCTGTTTTTCGGCCATACCTTATTCAGCAATATCTGGGCGATGCGTGTGCGCATGGTCGGCGATCAGGCGACCGGAATCATGGCCCGCAGCATGCTGCGTGTAATGGCGCTTAGTATTACGATGCCCACTTCGATCATCTCGCCTCTGTTTGGCGTCTGGTTGCTGAACGGCTACTTCGGTGGTTTCGAAGCGTCGCCCTGGGCTCTGCACGCCTATGTTGCCTTCTGGCTCATGGCAGCACTGCAGCTCGTGCCCGACATCATTCGCTATGCTGTCGACACGCATAAGGCCGACCCCAAACGGGACGTCAGAGGCGCGGCACTCCGCGGAATCGGCTCGACTTTCCTGACCTTTTACATCATCTGGTGCATGGTCACGAAAACGACCGCATTCTGATGCTGAGCCGTCGTTTGCGGCGACTGTTCAATGATCATCCGCGCCGTGGGGCCTGCAGCAGACTTTTTCCGATTATGTTAAACAGGTAAGAATAAGTTACTGTTTTATAAGGTTATTACATAAACCTACGCGATAAATTTGCGTTGCCTAACGTGGTGTTACAGACGCCATCATGGTACTTTTACCGCAATTATAAGACTCAAATGCCGTGCGCCTGCGTAACAACGGGCGGCGGCATTATCTGTATATGAGAAGAGTAATTTGGGTGTTGCTCGCCGTGGTACTGAGCACTTGCTCACAATCACCGAGCACCCTGGAGGAAGTACTGGAGACTGGCCAGTTGCGAGTTATTACTCGTAACAGCCCGACCACGTTCTACCGCGGCCCGTTCGGTTTTGAGGGCCCCGAGTATGATCGCGTGGAAGCCTTCCGTGCCCGCCTCGAGGAAAAATTCGCCCGCACAATTTCGATCGACTACCAGACCGCCGATACGCTCAATGAGATCTTCGCCGCGCTGGAGTCTGGGCGTGCCCATATTGCAGCCGCCAGCCTGACCATTACTGACGACCGACGGCAGCGCGTGGCATTCGCACCCGCGTATCAAACGGTCTCGCAGTATCTTGTCTATCGACTCAACTCCGGCCGGCCCCGCTCGCTTGATGCGCTTGCAGGCAAAAGCCTTGAAGTGATCTCCGGCAGTAGCTTTGCCGAGACCCTGACCCGTCTCCAACAGGAGCATTCTGATCTTGCATGGGGGGAAAACCCGCACGCGGAAACCAGTGACTTACTGCTCGCTGTGCAGGAACGGGAAATTGATTACACCGTTGTCGACAGCAACGACTACTACGTGCACCGCTACTATATGCCGGACCTGCGCAAGGCCTTCAAGCTCAAAGAAGACGACAAGCTGGCATGGGCGCTGCACCCGCAGGCGACTGCCCTCCTCGATGAGATTGAGACCTTCTTCGCGGCTCCGGAAACGGGCGAACTGATGGCCACAATCAAAGAACGTTATTACGGTCATACCAACCGCTTTGATTACGTCGGCACCCGCACGTTCAAACGGCACTACGTTTCACGCCTGCCGAATTACATCGATCTGTTTCACACGGCAGAAGACAAGACGGGTATCGACTGGCGCCTGCTGGCAGCGATCGGTTATCAGGAGTCACACTGGGATCCGACCGCAGTGTCGCCCACGGGTGTGCGCGGGATGATGATGCTTACCAGCGCGACGGCCGGCGGCCTCGGCGTTCAGGACCGTCACGACGCTGCTGAAAGTGTTGCTGCGGGCGCGCAGTACTTCCGCAATATCTACAACCGGCTTGAAGACATACCGGACCCGGACCGCACCTGGTTTGCGCTGGCCGCCTACAACGTTGGTTACGGGCATCTTCAGGACGCGCGGAGACTGGCCCGGCGCCGGAACAAAGACCCCGACAGCTGGGTCGTAATACGCGAGATGCTGCCGCTGCTTACCAAACGCGAGTATTACAGCCAGGTGCCGCATGGCTACGCGCGCGGTTGGGAACCGGTACGCTACGTGCGCAATATCCGCACTTACTACGACATACTCGGCTGGCTGACGCTCGAAGACGCACAGGACGATGCGATCCGCACACCTGACTCCCGCCCGGGTGCGCCCGGGCTGCAGACGGCCGGTCAACAGGCAGCGACCAGCGCAACCTGAGTGACCTCAGACTGACTAACGCCGCGCGCGGAAGAATGCCTGCAACAAGGTGCGGCACTCCTCTTCCAGCACGCCACCCGTCACCGCAATCCGGTGATTCAGATCGTCAGCTCCGGTAATGTTGAATACGCTGCCGGCTGAGCCCGACCGCGGATCCGCGCAACCATAGACCAGACGACGCACACGCGCGTGCACCATCGCGCCCGCACACATCGGACAGGGCTCCAGCGTCACGTAAAGCGTTGCTTCAGGCAGCCTGTAGTTGCCGACGATCTTTGCGGCTTCGCGCAGCGCTTCCATTTCCGCATGCGCCGTCGGGTCGGTCTCCGAGATGGGCGCGTTGCTGCCACGGCCAATCACCTGACCCTCGTGCACAACCACTGCGCCCACCGGCACCTCCCCCGCTGCTTCGGCTTGCCGCGCAAGCTGCAGGGCTTGCGCCATGAAGCGCGGGTCCCCATTGTCGTCGACGATCACTGCCATTTCACTTCGTCCACCCATTCGAAACACTGTTTGCGCAAACCAGGCCGCGCGATAACTGCACTACCTGGAAACGGCCTCATTCAAAAAAACGTTTGTAAATTGGACTCTGGGAGACTATGCGCAGAATCGCATCTTTATCTTCAATCGAGATTTTCTGCTTCCATTTCGAATGCGCTGTGACGGGGTTACGGTAGACGTTGAAATACTTCCTTGAAAACAAAGCCTTGTTCTTACTTTCATTCTCATCGAGACTTAAGCAACTGTCGATAAATTCTTCGGTTTGCGAGTGCCAGGGAATCTTTAAATGCGCGAAAACCTTTTTAGTCACCTGCAGTGGCGACGTGCAAAGCTCATCGTATGACACAAACAGTATATTGGGGTATCGCCCGGCTAAGCGTGCTGCATCCTCAACGGCATAAAGCCAGAGTACAGCCAGCTTCTTCAGCTCACTCATAGTCGCGACATCAGGGTACTTGGCGAACAAGGCCGGAGAGTTCTCAGACAAAAATTGACCGATATTCTCCATATGCCAGTCTGCCATTAACCCCTTGTTCTGCCCGGTCAGAGAAGAAAGCACATTCCCGCATGGATGACGAACCAAGTATATGGCCGGTATCGAGCCAAACACTTCCGGATCGAGGCCGGCTAACGGAATCCCATATCCAACTTCCTTAAAAACCAAATGACGTGGGTTTTTGGGAGTGTATAGATGAGCGAAGGCGGATGGCATCCGCAAGACCCGCGAAGCAATCCATGCCTGATTTTTTGCGAAACCAAGGGCATGTGCTTTATCGAAAAAAGGCGGCTTATCAACAAGGGGGTGAGCCGGAAGCATAAGGCGAATGATTTCACTTGTGGAGATAGAGCCGGATAACTCATTTTTTAACCGGGCATCGAATGCTTGAAAATCCTTTTGTGCCCGCAAACGAGAAAACGGTTCAAAACGATACGCAACCTCTGGATGCGAATTAATGAGCGCTCCGAGCCATGTCGATCCCGACCTGCCTAAGGAAAAAATTGCGCCCAGTTGAGTATCGTCCATATCTTTCAACCTTATCCAAGCGGTTTACCGAAGTCCACACGGCGTTGCGGACGACTATATGGATGCTTGATTATCGGAGTCGCGCCGGGCAATTACGTGATTCACCCGCAGCCCCATCTGACCAGTTTGTATCGGCACGTAGATGTAATTATTTATGCGCAGCAGGAACGGCATCTTATTCATGATGCAGCGGCTACCATTGCGGTGCTGAGGTGACGTAAAATTAAAAAAGTTTCCACGACCTTTGCCGTGAGAGAGGCCACAGCCTGATGAAGAACCGGATAGCCGGATTGGCAGTATTTGCAGTCGTAATGCTGGGCATGCTGCTGATCGGCGAGTGGGTAATCAGAGGGCTGTTTGCCGACGAAACAGTGTTGTTTCCGCGCTATCACACTGACGTTCAGTACGGAGACTATACGCTGCGGCGAATTCGTCCCAATTCCCGTTTCCGCCACGCCAGTATCGACGGGAGCTGGGAATTCGTGACCAACAGCCAGGGTTTCCGCAACCGCGAAGATTTCAGTTATCAAAAGCCGCCGAACACCTTTCGGGTACTAAGTCTGGGTGATTCTCACACCCAGGGTTACGAAGTGCGACAGGATCATACTTTTTCAGCCGTGCTGGAGCGTTATCTGGAAAAACATCTGGGTTCGGCGCAGGTTCTGAATACCGGTGTGTCCGGCTTCAGCAACGCTGAAGCACTGGTGCTGCTTGAGAACGAGGGTCTCCGCTATGACCCTGACGTGGTGGTGCTTGGTTTTTTCGGCAACGATCTTGAGGACAACATAAAGGCCGGCCTGTTCAAGCTCAACGAAGCAGGCGATTTGGTGCCAGCCAGATATGAGCATATTCCGGGGGTCAGGATACAAAATATCATCTATTCCATTCCCGGAGTGCAGTGGCTGAGCGAGAACTCCTATTTCTATTCCGTGCTCTTTAATTCCACGTGGGACTTTTTCAAAAACCGGCTCACGCAGCAGGCCTCTGAGCAGGTCGCTGAATACGCAGTGCCGCAAAAGACCGAATACAGCAATTATGAGATTGCGTTGGCTGAGGCTTTACTGGAACGCCTGCATCAGGTCTGCAAGGACAACGGCATCACGCTGGTTGTTGTCGATATACCATTGCTGGTCCGCGATGGCGAGGTGGTGTCATCATTTCCTGATAGCCTGCAAGAGGCTGCCCGACAGCACAGCGACATATTTATTGACAGCAAAACATTGTTTTCCGATTATGCCGGCGCGATCGAACTGCAACTGCCCCACGGACACCACCATATTTCCGAGTTTTCCCACGCGCTGATAGGTGTAGCTATCGGTGAAGGCGTGCTCCGGCCGCAGGATTGACCCGACAACTTGCTCGTGGCTATGGCCGATTGCACCCGCACCAGCCAATATGATGCCTGAAACGGAGAATCAGCCAGAACGCAGCTAGAGCAGCAAATAAATAGGTAACCGCCAAACGTATTTTTGCGCCAGCTGATGCGGTGCGCATTGAGTAACTGAGTCTGGGCTTAAATAGCAGTCGCAGCAATCTGTTGGCCGGATGGTACCTGTCGCTCGTGCTCCATAGGTATACCAATTCAGCTTGCGGGTGTATAAACATGCCGACCTCTTCAGCAATGCTCTCAAACCGCACCGTATAGATACCATTGGGGCCAAGGGCGTCGACCGCAAGATGATTAGAGCTATTGGCTGCCATTCGGTGCAGCAGATCGGCAGCATTCAGATACCGGCCATTCTCATCAAGAACACCGAGTATCCCTAGCTGCAAATCAATATATTGCCAGGTGTCCTTTTCCGCATGATAGCTCTCTACAAAAGCGTGAGCGCCCAACGCAACATCGTCATACCGACCCGCCATATCGACAATTCTTGTTGGGATTCCAATACTAGTCGCAAAGAACGCCAAAATTTCTGCGTGATTCCCACAATATATACCTGACCGACCGGCAAGGGCTTCAACATATTGCTGATACCCGTCGAGCCTGCGCATATAAGGAGGTGGAAAACCGCGATGGGGGAATAGAGCCTGATATAGCCCTAACGATAATGCACGCAATTTATCTGATTTCGATGATTCTAAATTGACGCCAAATTCCTCAATTGCTATTTCGCGTGCTCGATTAACGTGCTCTTGATTGAGCTCGTCTGCGCTCGCAGCGAAATCGGACAGCCCGTGTGACGGAACTCCGATAGATATCGCCGGATTACCAATTGCCGGCACCGGAATATTGCTGCCCCACATGGCCCGAAAGGCAGGCTCATCGCCGGACTTGTAGGCGCTGAGGAAGTACTCGTTCTGTCCCGGCAGGATTTTTATCCTTTCCGATTCGAACTCGCCGCCAGCCTCGATGGAAGCTGAGTCAGATCGCAGCCCCTGCAATCGGACGTCAAGTTCTCCCGAATCGTCAAAAGAAAATTCTGCTACGGCAACTTCCGGAGAAATATCATAAAGCTGCTGATAAGAACTGTTTATAGTTGCGTAGCCTTGATGGCGCTCGATCGTCATGTAGATAGCAAAGATAGACGAGAGGCCTGTCGCTGCAATCAGTAGCCCTTCGAACTTTATACACTCGACACTCACGCAGGCCTTTCCTTCCGACAGCCAACGGGGACAATTGGCCGCCGCTTAAACTAACGGAAGTCCCAGCTATCCGGCGGCGGGGGCTGGTAGGGAGCAACAGAGTTGTTGCTTACTTCCCAATTACTCCGCGGTGTGCTGGGGCTGAAATAAGGCGCACGATCGGTATAC
>JABDLC010000155.1 GCA_013001905.1 Gammaproteobacteria bacterium
TTCCCTGGCGTGATGAGCTGCGTGCCCAACGGCGCAATCAGTTCTATGCCGCGATGGGCGGAGCATTTGGTGTAGCTGCACTGATCGTGCTGATCGGCGTATTGATGATGGATGCAGTGATCGACGCGCAGCGCGATCGCAATCAGCTGCTTCAGGATGAGATCGCGGCGCTCGACGAAACGATCAAAGAGATTCGTGATCTCGAAGATCAGAAAGAGCGTCTGGTTGCACGCATGAAGATCATTGAAGAGTTGCAGCAGAGCCGGCCGGAAGTCGTCCACGTATTTGAAGAGCTGGTCTATACCTTGCCGGATGGTGTTTACCTGACGTCAATCAAGCAGACCGGCCAGCGCATCGAGATCAAAGGTTCCGCTGAGTCCAATACCCGAGTGTCGGCCTTCATGCGCAACATCGACCAGTCTGAGTGGCTGGAGAAGCCGGAGCTTGAAGTGGTTGAGGTTAAGAATCGCGAGCTCGGCCCGCGCATGAGTGAGTTCACGGTGTTCGCCAAAGGCGTACGCATTAACTCCGAGGAGGAAGAATCATGAATCTTCTCGAAGAACTTCAAGCGCTGGATATGAATGACATTGGCCGCTGGCCATTTGTGTTTCGCGCTGCTGCTGTCGCTATCGTTGCGGTGATCGCAACCGGCGCCGGCCTGTACCTGTTCGTTTACGAAGAGAAAGTGCCTGTGCTCGAAAAGGCAGAAGCGGAAGAGCAGGAGTTGCGCTCGACGTTTGAAGCCCGCCAGCGTAAAGCCGCGAACTTCGACGCTTATAAGGAGCAGCTTGCTGAAATCGAAAGCTCCTTTGGCACGATGCTACAGCAGCTGCCCGGTAAAACAGAAATCCCGAACCTGCTGGTAGATATTTCGCAGACTGGTCTTGCAGCGGGTCTCGAAGAGAAGCTGTTCCAGCCGATGCCCGAAAACCGTCGCGAGTTTTATGCGGAGAAACCGATCAGCATCAAACTCACCGGCAGTTATCACGAGCTGGGTAATTTTGTCAGCGATATTGCAGCTCTGCCACGTATCGTGACATTGCACGATATACAGATTGCACCGGCTGAGGCCAACGATGACTACGACGAGCTGATGCTCACTGTCACCGCGAAAACCTACCGCTATCTCGAAGACGAAGAGTTAGAGGACGGCTAAAGAATGTACAAGCGAAGCAAAATGGAATTTGCCCTGCGAGTTGCGGCCCTGACGGCTGCGGCGCTCCTCACCGGGTGCGCGTCGGGTGTGGATGATGAACTGAATCGTTACATCACTGAGGTGAAGTCGCGCTCAGGTGGTCGCATCGAGCCGCTGCCGCAGATTCGCCCCTATGAAACGTTTAGTTATACGGCTGATCGTGTGCGTTCACCGTTCCAGCCTGATCGTCCGGATTCTCCCGCAGCGATAGCCGGCCCGAAGCCGGTGAAAGACCGCGGCAAGGAATACCTCGAGCAGTTCCCGCTCGACACGCTGGCGATGGTGGGCACGTTGCAGAACGAAGGTCGTACCTTCGGTTTGGTGCAAACGCAGGACGGCATGGTGCATCGGGTGACTTCGGGAAACTACGTTGGACAGAACGACGGGCAGATAGTGGACATTACGGGTGCCTCTATCAGTCTTGAGGAACTGGTGCCGGACGGCATCGGCGGGTTTTACAAACGATCAGCCGAAATAGGGCTGAGCGACTGATCCCCCTGGGGGGGCAAATCGGGAGTAGTACACGATGATCGAAGCCACACACGTGCGCGACTATATAAAACGTCTCGCACCGATAGCGGTTCTGAGTTTGTTGGCGAGCTCGGTATTTGCGCAGAATGCATCTAACCGGCTGGAAAACATCTCGGCGATGGCACTGCCCGGTAACAAGGTCGAGCTGACCCTGGAACTGGCGGGTCCCGCACCGGAACCTTTGGCTTTCACAATCGACCAGCCGGCGCGTATCGCGCTCGATCTGGCCGACACGGCCCTGGGCCTGGACAGCCGTCGCACCGATATTAGTATCGGTGTGCTCGACACTGTGCTGGCCGCTGAAGCCGGCGGTCGCACCCGCGTTGTGCTCAACCTTGATGACCTCGTTGGTTATCAGACGCGTGTAGCGGGCAATACTGTGGTCGTGACGCTGGAATCTCCCGCCAGCACCAATACGAAAGTGACACAGTTTGCTGCCGCGCCGGCGTCCTCCGCTGCGGCTGCAGAAAGCAGTGAAGGTCGCTCCATTGAGTCCATCGATTTCCGCCGCGGCGACAACGGTGGCGGTCGCGTCATTATCTCTCTGTCGGATGCCGGTATTCCGGTTGATGTCCGTCAGGAAGGTGGCCAGGTTGTCGTCAACTTTGAAGACACGCTGCTGCCCGGGTCACTGCTGAAGCGTTACGACGTACTGGATTTCGCAACGCCAGTCAGCTCGATCGACGCACTGCGCGTCAACGACGATGCGCGTCTGGTAATCGCTGCCAACGGCAATTACGAAGAACTTGCGTATCAGTCAGACAAAATTTTCACTGTTGAAATCCAGCCGGTTGTGACTGAAGAGGGTCCGGCCAGCGCGACGATTTACAGCGGCGACAAGGAATACTCAGGCGAGCGTCTGACGCTGAACTTCCAGGATATCGACACGCGTGCCGTGTTGCAGCTGCTGGCTGATATCAGCGGCCGCAACATCGTGGTGTCCGATACCGTCGAAGGTAATGTCACGCTGCGCCTGCAGAACGTACCCTGGGATCAGGCAATGGATATTGTCCTCGCGACCAAGGGCCTGGATATGCGTGAAAACGGCAACGTCATTATTGTTGCTCCGGCCGACGAGATTGCTGCGCGCGAAAAAGCCGATCTCGAATCGAGGAAGGAGATCAAAGAGCTTGAGCCTCTGTTCTCAGAATTTGTGCAGATCAATTACGCCAAAGCCGGTGATCTGGCGAATCTAATCGGCGAAAGTTCAGACGGCGCGCTGCTGTCCGATCGCGGCTCTGTCGCTATCGACGAGCGCACTAACACGCTGCTGGTTAAAGATACGGCAGGCAATCTTGCCGAGATCCGTCGCCTGGTTGCCACTCTCGACGTGCCGGTCCGCCAGGTGCTGATCGAGTCTCGCATCGTGGTGGTGAATGACGACTTCAGCCGGGACATCGGCGTGCGGTGGGGTTTCACCGGCGTGGATGACAACGGCGACAATGGGCTGGTTGCAATTTCCGGTACAGGTGCCGGCACTGACTCTATTGTTCAGTCCGGTATTGAGAACCTGCAGGACACGGGCTCAGTCTTCCCGGTCGACTTGCCAAATCAGGGTGATCGCTACAACGTGAGGTTGCCGGTCACCAACCCGGCAGGCACGTTTGCACTGGCCGTGCTGGATGACGACTACCTGATCGACCTCGAGATTTCCGCAGCGCAGGCTGAAGGTAATACCGAGGTGATTTCATCGCCGCGTGTAATCACGGCGAACCAGAAGGAAGCCAAGATTGTGCAGGGTGTCGAGATTCCGTATCAGGAATCATCGTCATCGGGCGCGACAACCACGCAGTTCAAGGAAGCGCTGCTGAGTCTGACTGTCACACCGCAGATCACGCCTGACGATCGCATCATCATGGATCTGATCGTGTCGAAAGACAGTATCGGTGAAGTTGTCGTGACAGAGAACGGTGCACAGCCGAGCATCGACACCCGCGAAGTCATTACGCAGGTACTTGTGGATAACGGTCAGACCGTCGTGTTGGGTGGTATTTACGAAACTGATACCGGTGACTTCCAGACGAAGGTGCCGTTCCTCGGTGACATTCCGGTCGTGGGCAATCTGTTTAAGAGTACACGCCGGGTCTCAAACAAATCGGAACTGCTGGTCTTCGTGACACCGAAGATCCTGAAGGAAGGCTCTACGATTTATTAATCGAATTTATTAATCGGATGCACGAATCGCTTTATTGATCCGCATTTAGGAATCCCGGGGACGGGCGCGTAAGGGACTACGTTATGATGAATCTGAAGTTTTGGGCGGTTGGTTTTCTTGCCCTGATATTGGGAGCCTGCGGGGGTGGTGGTGACGGCTTTACAGGCGGCGGCACAAACCCGACCGGGTCCGGCGAAGTCGCGACGATTCAGGTAATCGCGAGCGCGACGAGTCTGCTGACCGATCAGAACGGTGCCAGCTCAGTCAGAATCACGGGTGTGGTGCGCGATGCAAGCAACAACGTGGTGTCTGGTGCTCAATTGGTGTTCAGTGCGGACAGCGGCACCATCCAGCCCATAGAGGGCGGTATTACCAATGACTCCGGTGTCGCTGAGGCGCTGCTCCAGTCTTTCGGTAATCTCACGAATCGTACTGTCACCGTGACGGTGTTGTCTCCCGCAGAAGGCGTGAGTGAAACGATTCAGATTCAGGTGACCGGCACCACGCTGGTTGTCGACGGCCCGACCAACATTGCTGACGGCGATACCGCAACACTGACACTGTCTTTGCGTGATGGTAATGGTGACGGCATCCCCAACATTGCGATCAATCTGAACTCGGCCAACGGCAACAGCTTTAGTAACGCGTCGCCGACGACCGGTCCGTCCGGCGACGTTCAGGTCGTACTGACCGCCGACGGGACCAACGTGGGCAGCCCGACGGACACGATCACAGCTTCAATCGCATCGTTGTCGCTGTCGACCGACTACGTGCTGAACGTCTCCACCGACAGCTTCAGCTTTACATCGCCTGCCGCCAATACAGAATTCAATCTGGGGCCGCCGGGTGCCAGTATCGATATCGAGTGGCTGCAGAGTGGCGTTGCCGTGCCAGACGGCTCAGAAATTGAATTTACCGTTGACCGCGGTTCACTCACCTCGGGCTCAGTCACGACGACTGGTGGTACCGCAACGGTTGGTTTGTCCTCGACCTTTGCCGGTTTTGCCACACTCACTGCAACGGGCGTGTCGCTCGGCGGCGTGCCGCTGGCTGACGGTCCGACCACGCAACTGACTGTGGAATTCGTAGCCGACACACCTGACACCGTTAACGTGCAGGTATTTCCGGACGTAGTGGTGACCGGTGAACAGGCGACCATCAGGGCGATTGTGCGTGACGCTGACGATAACCGGGTGAAAGGTGTCGATGTTGACTTCAACATCATCGCCGACCCGTCTGGTGGTCAGCTGACCGTGTCATCGGATGAAACCGACAGTCAGGGCATCGCCACGACGGTATACACCGCAGGCAATGTGAGCACACCGGCGGATGGCGTGCGGATTCGTGCGACCGTGCGTGGCACCACCATTGAAGGCGATGCGCTGCTGACAGTGGCCGGCCAGGCAATTAACTTCGCGATCGGCACCGGTAACGATATCGCGGAACCGGATGTCACGCGCTTCGGTAAGGAATACACGGTCATCATTACCGACGTCGTGGGTTCACCGATCGTTAACGAGGAGCTCCGGCTGACGCTGAAATCGATTCGTTACTCCAAAGGCTTCTACGTACAGGACACCGGTAACAGCCGGTGGGTCAAGGCATCGCCAGAGTACACCTGTGAGGATGAAGACTGGGAGCTCAATACCAACTTCCCGGGTAACGAAAACGGCAGTCTGGATCCTGGTGAAGACTTCAACGGTAACGATCAGCTGGATGCCGGCAATATCGCCGCACTGGTCGCATCGACCTGCGATGACGTGAACGGCGTCAGCCAGGGCTCGACCCAGCAGGCGCTGCAGACGGATGCCGCAGGTTCAGTGCAGGTCTGCGTGGTGTATCCGCAGGAATACAACACCTGGCTGGATGTGCGACTGACGGCAACGGTGTCTGTCGATGGCGGTAGTGAGGGTACTGAAGAGCGTACCTTCCGGCTGCCGGGTAAGGCTGAGGACTTCAACAATCTCGATGCCAGCCCGCCGGGTGACGTGAGTCCGTTCGGCACATTGCCGTGTACGGACGGCAGCGGGTTCTGACAGCCCGTCACAACGATTCAGGAAAGGCCGGCTTGATGCCGGCCTTTCTTGTTTATACTCCCGTCCCATGACCAATATATTCCTGGTCGGGCCGATGGGCTCAGGCAAATCCGCGGTGGGCAGACGGGTTGCGAGCGATATGAAGCTCGACTT
>JABDLC010000014.1:2500-42185 GCA_013001905.1 Gammaproteobacteria bacterium
ACGGGCGGCCTTCTTTCAGCTTGTCCTTCAGCTCATCAAGAACCAGGATTTCCTCGGCGCCGCGCTCGATTTCCGGCAGCTGTTCGGCAACAGTCTTCATCGGTTCTCTAAATTCCTGCTGAGAGCTATATATACAAGGTGCATTAAAACACGGCGTCGGCGGCTGCCGGCGAGGCTGCGGCCCGGGCCGCGAGCATAAACAATTGGGCCGTCAGGTTCTACGCAAAACATGTGACGCTCCTGATTGACCCCTATGCAGGCATTTCCGATAATCCTGCCTTGTTGTTGTTGGGGGTGTTCTGTGACCTCGTCCAGACCCTTTATGCGGGATTACAAACCCACTCAGGCCAAGCCGCAGCCGCGCTCGCGCTGGTTGCTGTGGTTTATTGCCGGTCTGGGACTGCCCCTCATCACCGTAGCGCTCATGCTGCCGGACGATGATGCGCCCCCGCCACTGGCAGCCCCGCAGCCGGTCGTCGCGATGTCGTCAACCGAGCCGGCCGTACCGGAGCCGGCCGTTGAGCCGCTGATCAAACCCAGCACCGAAATCCCCTATTTAGTGGCCGCCCCGGTTCCGGAGCCGGACGGGGTGAAGAAAACCCTGACCGTGCGCAACGGCGACAGTCTCGACCGATTGTTTCGCCGCAATAATTTCAGTGCCGGCGAACTAGCGCTGATCATGCGCGAAGACGCGGCCGCCAAACACCTGCGACTCATAAAGCCGGGCGATCAGATTGAGGTCTGGCAGGTCGATGGCCACATCCATACGCTGCGACGCGAACTGGACTACGCGCGTTCGCTCGAAGTGCGGGCAGACAGCAGCGACTACGACAGCTACAGCGCAGAAATCACCGAACACCGTATTACGCGCCGTCAGGTCGAAGCACGGGGCCGCATTGAGAATTCGCTGTTTCTGGCGGCCGCCGATGCAGGTGTCTCTGATCGCACCATCATGAATCTCGCAGGGATTTTTGCCTGGGACATCGATTTCGTGCTCGACATCCGTCGCGGCGACGAATTCCATGTGGTCGTAGAGGAGCTCTGGCGCGACGGAGAACAGGTTGCCGAAGGCGACATCCTCGCCGCCCAGTTTGTTAATCAGGGCGACGTGTTTCAGGCCGTACGCTACGAAGACCCGGAAGGGCGGGTCAGCTACTTCTCACCGGACGGGCAGAATATGCGCAAGGCATTCCTGCGCGCACCGCTGAGCTTTTCGCGTATCAGTTCAAACTTCAATCCCAATCGCCGTCACCCCGTGCTGAACACCATCCGCGCGCATAAAGGCGTCGACTATGCGGCACCGAGCGGCACACCCGTTAAAGCCGCCGGCGATGGCAAGGTGATTTTCCGCGGCGTCAAAGGCGGCTACGGCAACACCATCATCCTGCAACACGGCGGCAACATCACCACCTTGTATGCGCACCTGAAAGGCTTCAGCCGCAAGTTCCGCAACGGCTCGCGAGTGCGTCAGGGCGACATCATCGGCTACGTCGGGCAGTCCGGTCTCGCTACCGGGCCGCACCTGCACTACGAGTACCGCCGCAATGGTGCACACATGAATCCGCGCACGGTGAACCTGCCGGACGCGGCACCTATTAACAGCGCTTATCGTGCTGAATTCATGCAGATTGCCGCGCCGTTGATCGAACGTCTCGAACGGTACCGGGGGTCACCGGATGTCACCACGGCCGGTGTGGCAGCGGCGGGCCGGACCAGCATGCGGCTCGCCAACGCACGCGACGATCGATAACGCGCATTGCCGCCCGTGATGTCCGGCGCCACATCCACGAATCAAATGCTGTACATCGGGCTGATGTCAGGCACCAGCCTTGATGCCATCGATGTGATCGCCGTGGCGTTTTCGCCGGCGCTGCGTATTGCCGGCACGCTGGAGCATCCGTTTCCCGACCGGTTGCGGCATCAACTCGAAGCACTGATCGAGCATGCAGATCATGTCAGCCTCAGCGATGTCGGGCGGCTTGACCGTGAACTCGCCAACACCTACGCGGACGCCGTCAGTGCCTTGCTATCGGAAACCGGCATCAGACCCGACGAGGTGGCCGCGATTGGCTGCCACGGTCAGACCGTCTGGCACCAGCCGGATGACGACGCCGGGTTTACGATGCAGCTTGGCAACGGTGCTGCACTAGCGGCGCTAACCGGCATCCCGGTCGTGAATGATTTTCGCAATGCCGACATCGCGCTGGGCGGACAGGGTGCTCCGCTGGTGCCGGCGTTTCATCAGGCAGTGTTTGCAGATCCGACAATCAACCGGGTCATTGTGAATATCGGCGGCATTGCCAATGTCACGCTAATGCCTGCGGCCGGTCAGGTCACCGGCTATGACACCGGCCCCGGCAATACGTTGCTCGACCGCTGGTGCGCGCAGCATCTCGGCAAACCCTACGATGACGACGGCACCTGGGCCGCATCCGGCGAAACTGATGACGCGCTGCTTGAAACACTGCTGACCGACAACTACTTCGCAATGGATCCGCCCAAGAGCACCGGGCGCGAATACTTCAATCAGGAGTGGCTGCAGCGCTACCTCAACAGCGTTGATGAGGAGCGGCAGCCCGCCGACGTACAGGCCACGCTCGCGGAGCTGACCGCCGTGACTGTCTCACGTGCAGTACAAAACAGCGCGGCAGACAGCGAGGTTTATCTCTGCGGTGGCGGCGCCCGCAATGCGGATTTGCTGCAGCGGCTGTCACGCCACCTCGCGCCACTCCCGGTGGCCACCACCGGCACGCTCGGCATCGAGCCTGACTGGGTCGAGGCGGCTGCATTCGCCTGGCTGGCGCGGGCTCGCCTGCACAGTGAGCCGGGCAATATACCCTCTGTCACCGGTGCCTCCCGCCCGGCCGTTCTGGGCGCTCTCCACGCGCCCTGACTCACTCGCGTCCGCGAACACAAGAAATTACCGGCGGAAAGCCTCCGCGGTGCAAAAGTGAGACCTGCGGCAACCGCCTTATGTCAGGTCTGTCATAAAGTTAAGGGGGTTAGCCTGCTATATTAATTTATTGAATTGCCCGCGTTGCACTGCGGGACGACAGCTGACCTCAAGATCAGCGGCGAGGACTCCTTGGACGCGCACAACCTCAACCTGCCGGAACACTATATTAATCGCGAACTCAGCGTGCTTGAGTTCCAGCGTCGCGTGTTGGCACTCGCAGGTGATCCGTCTGTGCCGCTGCTGGAGCGACTGAAATTCCTCTGCATCGTGTCCACGAATCTCGACGAGTTTTTCGAGATTCGTGTGAGCGGCCTCATGCAACGCCGTGAAGCGGGCGCCGGCACCTCCGGGCCCGAGATGATGAGCGCGCAGCAGGCGCTGAATGAAATCGGAATCAAAGCCGGCGAACTGGTGGCGCAACAGTATCGGCTGCTCAATGACGAGATTATTCCGCAGCTCGGGGACAGCGGCATTCACTTTATCCGTCGTGAAGACTGGAATGAAGAACAACGCGCCTGGCTGCGCGATTACTTTCGTCATCAGGTGGTGCCGACTCTGAGCCCTATTTCGCTGGATCCCGCACGACCGTTCCCGCGCATTCTTAACAAGAGTCTGAACTTTATTGTCGGCCTCGACGGTATACATGCCTTTGGCCGGCCGTGCGATCGCGCGATTGTGCAGGCACCGCGCTCACTGCCGCGCCTGATTCATTTGCCGCCCGGTCTGACCGACACCGGCGAAAACGACTTTGTATTTTTGTCGTCGATCATTCATGCCTTTGTTGATGAACTGTTTGTCGGCGTGAAAATTACCGGCTGCTATCAGTTCCGCATCACCCGCAACAGTGACATGTACGTGGATGATGAGGAAGTCGATAACCTCATGCGCGCTATCGAAGGTGAACTGGCATCCAACCGTTACGGTGCAGCGGTGCGCATGGAACTGGCACACAATTGTCCGGACGATCTGGCGCGTTACCTGCTCGATGTGTTTGAGCTGGACGAACAGGATCTGTATCGCGTCGAGGGCCCGGTGAACCTGAACCGGACACTGGCCGTCTACGATCTGACCGATCGTGAAGACCTTAAATACCCGCCGTTTACACCGGGGCTACCGGACGTTGTGCTGGACACACCGAGTATCTTTGATCTCATGTCGCGGCAGGAACTCTTGCTGCATCATCCCTATGAGTCATTCAGCCCAGTGGTCGACCTCATCAGCCGGGCATCAAAAGATCCGGACGTGGTCGCCATCAAGATGACCCTTTACCGCGCGGGAGAGGAATCCACGATCGTCGACCATCTGGTTGCCGCCGCTCAGGCCGGCAAGGAAGTCACGGTCGTGGTGGAACTGCGCGCCCGCTTCGATGAAGCCGCCAATATCGCATTCGCCAACCGGCTGCAGGAGGTCGGCGCGCACGTCGTTTACGGCGTCGTGGGGTTCAAAACGCACTGCAAGATGACGCTGATTGTGCGCCGTGAAAACGAGCAGCTGCGCCGCTACGCGCATCTGGGCACCGGCAACTACCATCCTGGAACGGCGCGAGCCTACACCGACTACGGCTACTTCACGACGGACGATGACCTGACAGAAGACGTGCAGAACGTATTTCTGCAGCTCACCAGCATGACGCAGACCCCGCCGCTGCGAAAACTGGTGCAGGCACCGTTCAAACTGCATGATCATCTGTTGCGGCTGATCGAAAACGAGATCAGCGCTGCAAACTCCGGCGGCACGGGCCATATCATCGCCAAGATCAATGCACTGGTGGAACCGGAAATCATTCACGCGCTGTATCGCGCATCCTGCGCGGGAGTCATCATTGATCTCGTGGTTCGCAGCATCTGTTGCCTTCGACCGGGCATCCCCGGCGTATCCGACAACATCCGGGTGCGCTCGATTGTGGGCCGCTTTCTGGAGCACTCGCGGGTTTACTATTTCCACGCGGGAGGCAAAGAAAAACTGTATCTGGCCAGCGCCGACTGGATGGATCGCAACGTCTTCCGCCGTGTTGAAGTCTGCTTCCCGATTGAGCAGCCACAGATGAAGTCGCGGCTCATGGCTGACCTCGACCTGTGCTTGCAGGACAACATGGGCGCCTGGGAACTGCAGTCCGACGGCAGCTGGAGCAAGCGACAACCCGGTCCGGGAGAAGAACCGGTGTCGGTGCAATACAGCTTGCTCGAACAGACTGCTGATCAGCGCTTGTCGAGCTGATCGTTACACTTCTTCCAGCGCAATAAACTCGAGCTTGTAACCCGCGCCGAGCAGAAATGCCTGTTCGTGCTTGAGATCCGCCAGTGACAGCGGATTGTTCTCCAGCCAGTCACCCGGCAGACACAGTGTCAGGGAGTTGCCGCTGGCCCTGAGGCTCAGCACGTCGGGAAATTCATAAGAACGACTGCGATTAAAGAGCACCGCGAGTCGCAACAGTATCGCCAGGCGTGTCGCACGTTCTGCCCACCCCTTCGGCGCAATATCGCTGATGTTGGCATTGGTCAGTTTACGGCGGTGCGCACCCACCAGACATGCCAGTACCCGTTGCTCATTGCGGTTGAAACCCGGCATGTCGGCATTCTCAAGCAGGTACGCGCCGTGCTTGTGATAATGCGCATGCGCGATGTCCAGCCCGATTTCGTGCAGGCGCGCTGCCCACCCCAACAGATTACGGGCATTCGGTTGCGTGAGCTTCCATTGCTCCGCTACCTGATCAAGCAGCGATACCGCCGTCAGCTCTACCCGTGCGGCTTGTTCGGTGTCGACCTGATAACGGGATTCCATTGCCCGGACCGTACGGGTACGGGCGTCTTCATCACCGAGCCGACCGACCAGGTCGTAAAGAATGCCTTCGCGCAAAGCGCCGTCGGTTGTCACCAGTTGGTCGAGCCGGAGTTGCTCCATCACTTCCGCGAGTATCGAAATACCGCCGGCAAACACCGGCGCTCTCTGCTCGCTCAGTCCCGGAAGATCAAGGCGGTCGGTGTGGCCCTGATCGACCATCGTCTCAATCAGACGCTCCAGCCCCGCGCGTGTGATGGCATTCTCACTGTAACCGAGCTCGCGCAGGACATCGCCGGCCGCGCGGATCGTACCCGACGCACCTGCGACGCGAGCCCAGTCAGCCGCACGAAAGGTGCCGGCAACCGGGCGCAACTCCAGACGAGCCGCGGTACGTGCGTCAAGAAAACGTTGCCGGGTCAGCGCGCCATCAGGAAAAAATTTCTGGCTCATGCTGACGCAGCCCATGTACAGACTTTCGAGCTTCTCGGGTTGATAACCCGTGCCGCCGGCCAGCTCCGTGCTGCCGCCGCCGATATCGACAACCAGGTGTTGGCCGTCGACTTCCGGCAGACTGCGACTGACGCCGACAAAAATAAGCCGCGCTTCTTCAATGCCGGAAATAATGTCTATTTCGTGACCGAGCAACGCTTCTGCTTCGCCGAGAAAGGCGGCCGGGTCGCGCGCTTTGCGGAGTGTATTGGTGCCCACAGCCCGAACCTGCGCTGCGGGAAAGTCGCGCAATCGTTCACCGAAACGCGCCAGACAATCGAGCGCCCGCTGCGTGCTGGCAGCATCCAGGTTCTGCTCGTCATCCAGCCCGGCAGCCAACCGCACCATCTCCCGCAAGCGGTCGACTACGCGCAATTGCCCGTGCACGAAGCCGGCAATGAGCAACTGAAAACTATTGGAGCCGAGGTCTACTGCAGCCAGAAGCTCGGTTTCGCCCGGTGCTTCTGTACGAGCGGGCTCAGACAGAGAAGGACGATCCACAACCGCAGGTCGTTGCCGCGTTGGGATTGCGTATTACGAACTGTGCGCCTTCGAGATCATCTTTGTAGTCAATCTCGGCGCCGGTCAGGTACTGAATGCTCATCGGATCGATCAACAGTTTGACGCCGAGTTTCTCGACCTCGGTGTCGCCGTCCTGCAGCTCTTCATCGAAGGTGAAGCCGTACTGAAAACCCGAACAACCACCGCCCGCGATGAATACGCGCAGCTTGAGGTTCGGGTTGCCCTCTTCTTCGATCAGGGAACTGACTTTGGTCGCCGCCGAATCGGTGAAAACGACCAAATCATCTTGCGGTTCATATTGGCTGGGTTCTGCGCTCATTGTTCAATTCTATGAGTTTTGCTCTGCGACTGCATCTAAACCGAGATCTACGTCCACTTCGACAGCCTTAGCCGCCGCCTTGGGCTTTGCGGCTTTGGCAGCCGGTTTGGCGGCCTCGACCTCATGAATCAGCTTGCCGTTGATCTCGGCGCCCGCTGCAATCTCAATCAGGTTGTAATAGACATTACCTGTGACACGCGCTGTCGGGCCAAGTTCAGCTTTTTCGGTAACCAGCAGGTCTCCTTCAATCGTGCCGCTCAGCGCAACACGCGGAACATTCACGTTGCCTTTCAC
Source organism: Gammaproteobacteria bacterium (assembly GCA_013001905.1). Taxonomy (GTDB): domain Bacteria; phylum Pseudomonadota; class Gammaproteobacteria; order Steroidobacterales. The sequence goes on from JABDLC010000014.1 coordinate 9,862, forward strand.
ACAGCCGTATTCGCTGACGCTGAGGAAACCATCGGGGTCATTGCTGACCAGCACGCTGCCGTTGACCTGACCGTCAATATGACATCCGCCGGAGAAATGCAGATCACCTGCGATCTGCGTGTTTTCGCCCACGAGGGTCTGGATTGCGGTGGGCCTGCGCCCTTTTCTGCCAAACATCGGTATCTCCCGTATCAGCCGTCAATTTAGCCGGTTTGCGGCGGCCATACGAAGAATTCTTCCACAGTTTTGGCCCCTTTGCTGCGCGGCCGCACCGTCACGCGGACCCGGCGAGGCTCAAAATCCGCCGGAATCGTGATCAGGGTCTTCAGATCCTGAAAGTACATAAACGAGTATTTCAGCGATTCTGCGGACTCGCCGAGCTCGGAAAGCCGCATCACGGCGGGTTCACTGCGCTGCAGCCCTTCGAGCGCAATGTCCACCTGACCGCTGATCTCGCGGTTGCTGCGCAGGGCCTGCGCAAGCACCAGCCGCAGCTCGAATTCCTGATCCCGCAGGCCTGGTGAGACGGTGAAATCCTGAATCCGCAGGGCGGATCCATCGTCTTCGCCGATAATGCCGCGATAGAACTCAAGGTCTTCCTGCTGCGCCAGAATCCGGCTTTGCAGCTCGGCAAGCTGCGAATCGACCTGACGATACGCTTCGCGATCGACTTTCTCGGCCGTCTCCAGAATCGCGACCCGTTCGCTCAATCGCTTGTTGGCCGACTGCAGTTCTGCATTCAGGTCGCGCAGTATGGCGATTTCATCGGCTGCTTCCGCGCTCTTAAAGCCCGCTTTGCTAAGGCCGAAGTCGTACATCAGCACGCCGCTGACGAACGCGACCACAAGGATGACCGCGAGCCCGATGATGAGGGTATGCGCAGAGCCTTGCTTAACGATATTGGATCGCCGGTTCATAAAGTTCGCATGTAGTCATTCAGAGTTTAGTCGGTCAGCCGTTCTGCCTGAGCCGACCAGTCGCGCGGCCACCAGTTCGGCTGCGGTGGCACCTCTTGCTCAAACAGCAGGGGCGCCAGTTCCGCGAGCGCGGCCGCATAGACCCGGCGCTTAAAGTAAATCACTTCCTTCACCGGCCGCCAGTAATCCACCCATTTCCAGCGGTCAAATTCCGGCTCGTTCGTCGTATCGAGGCGCAGCATGGCATCATCAACGAGCAAACGCAGCATGAACCAGCGTTGCCGCTGACCTATGCAACGCGGCGTCGTATTCTTGCGTATGTACTTCTCCGGCAGCCGGTAAGCCAGCCAGTCGGCCGTGGTGCCGAGCACCTCAACATCGCCGGCGCTGAGCCCCACTTCTTCCCGCAACTCCCGATACATCGCCTGCTCTGGCGTCTCGTCAACCAGCATGCCCCCCTGCGGGAACTGCCAGCCCGACTGCCGCGTGCGCCCGGCGATCAGCAACGAACCGTCATCCCGTGTGAGGATGATACCGACGTTGCTGCGAAATCCGTTTGTGTCGAAGTGATCCATAGCGCCCGGGAGTCAGAGTGCCTGACATTTTTTCACAATCCCAATTATGCTGTCACCAACTGCTGTCTCATTACCACGATCACATCATTCCTGTTTATGAAGCGGAGCCTCCTCCTGTTGTTGTTGCTGAGCGCTAGCGTGCTTGCGCTGGCTGTGGGTCTGGCTACCGGTAGCAGCGGCTTCGAACCCGTGGCCGTCTGGCAAAGCCTCGCCGGCGACAGCAACCCGATGCTGCGCGATATCGTGCTGGAACTGCGCCTCCCGCGCGTCAGCGCCGCCTTCGGCACGGGTGCAGCGCTCGCGCTGGCGGGCGCAATGATGCAGGTACTGCTGCGTAATCCGCTCGCGGACCCGTATGTGCTCGGCACCTCAGGCGGGGCCGCGGTCGGCGCCATGCTGGCGTTGCTCGGGGGCGCCGGGCTACTGGTGGTCAACGGCGCCGCGCTGGCCGGTGCGCTGCTCAGCACGCTGGTGGTGTTCGCGCTGGCCCAGACCGGCAGTAACCGCTCACCGGGCCGGCTGCTGTTGACGGGTGTGGTGATTGCGGCCGGCTGGGGCGCGTTGATTACGCTGCTGCTCGCAACGGCACCCGATTCAAGCCTGCGATCCATGCTGTTCTGGCTGATGGGCGATTTCTCGTATGCCGCGAGCCCCTGGCCATCGCTGTTGCTTGCAGCCGTTGCCGGCGCTGCCGGTTATCTGCTGGCGCCTGCGCTGAATGTACTTGCCACGGGCGACCGGCAAGCAGCGTTGCTGGGTGTGGCTGTCGGTCCGGCGCGCGGCGCACTGTATGTCGGCAGCTCCCTGTTGACGGCCGTCGCCGTGACGACTGCGGGCACCGTCGGCTTTGTCGGCCTGGTGGTGCCGCACCTGGTGCGCCTGCTTGGTGACTCGGACCACCGCACGGTGATGCCGGCGGTCGTGCTCGCAGGCGGCAGTCTGGTGGTGATCGCCGATACACTGGCGCGCTCAGTACTCGCGCCGCGACAACTGCCCGTCGGCGCGATTACCGCCATGATCGGCGTACCGATATTTCTGTTGTTGCTACGCCGGCTAAACGGTCAACTGCGCTGAAGCAACGCCGGACGGCGTTTGTTCAACCGCGGCTCGCGAGGTACTTGCGGCCGTCTTCCATCAGCTTAACGAACGCCGCTTCATCCTGATCGCGCACCGTTGCCGCGATGGTTTCCACCGCATCCCGCAGTGCATTCAGCGGCTCAAGCCCGTATTCATTCAATGACTGAATCTCGTAATAGAGTTGCGGGTTTTCGCTGGCCACCCGCGCTGCGACGTCCAGCTGCGAATCAAAGGTCGTGCTGGAGATATCTGCCAGACGCGGCACTGTCTCGCCGCTGCTTGCCAGCACGCTGAAGAACGCGATGTTGAGCGCGTGGGACAACCCCAGAACGTAGGCGATTAGCCGGTCATGCTCGTCGAGCTGCATGTCGGTTTGCTTTGCCATCGTCGGGCTGAATAACGCCTGCGCTGCCTGCTTGGCATCGGCCGACCCCGCATCGAGAAAAATCACATGCTTGTCCGACAGCAATTCAGTATCGGGGCCGAACATCGGGTGTACCGACGTTACCTGCGCGCCACTGGCCGCCAGTTTGCGCAATGCCGGAATCAACGGCGTCTTTAATGACCCGACATCGAAAATCAGGCCGGCATGACCGCGCTCCGCCATGGCCGACAAAATCATCGCGGTTTCCTGCAACGGCGCCGCGACCACCGTGACCGCGAAATCATCACCGGCTATCGCCCAGTCGTCAACGCAGCGAAATTCCTCCGGTTGGTTGTACGGGTCCGCAACCGTAACGTCGAAACCCTGGGAGGCCAGAAAATCGGCGAACCAGCGACCCATCTTGCCGCCGCCACCGATAACCAGCGCCGGCTGCCCACTGCCTTTCCCTTCAGCCGACACCCGTGCACGTTCCTGACGCGTCAGCGAGGTATGGATCAGGAGTCGCATGACCTCCGCTGCAATGTCAGGCTGCACACCCAATTCACGGGCATTCTGCCGCGCACCCTCAAGCACCTGCTTCTCGCGCTCATAGTCACGGGTTGCCCGACTGCTCGACCGCTTGAACTCGCCGACCTGCTCAACCACAGCCTGACGCTCGGCAATCAGCTCGATCAGCTGCCGATCCAGTTCGTTCAGGCGTTGTCGCAGTTCGTTGAGATTCACAGTCTTGTTCGCGGCAGGAAACAACCGGTGTTTTACAGAGTACACCCCCGGGTCGCAAGCACCTACAATGCGCAAATGGAATCGCTGCCACAACCGTTGCCGGATGACCCGATGGAACTCGTCAGCGCCTGGCTGGACGAGGCTCGCTCAGACACCGGCTTTCTCAACCCTGACGCCATGGCGCTGGCAACGGTTTGTAAAGACGGCACACCCGCGAATCGCGTGGTGCTGTGCAAGCAGATAGTCAATGACCCCGGGTACGTCGTGTTTTACACCAACTACGAGTCCGCAAAGGGCGTGCAGCTGGCGGTCCACAAGTCTGTCGCCGCGGTATTCCACTGGGATCAGCTCAACCGGCAGGTGCGTCTGGAAGGCACGGTTCTGAAGTCACCGCCGGAAGAGAGCGACGCCTACTTTGCCAGCCGCGACAGAGACAGTCAGATTGGCGCCTGGGCCAGCGCCCAGAGCCAGCCACTCGAAGAACGCTCGCAATTGATGCGCGCCATGCAGGCCATCGAACTGCGATTTCCTCCCGGCGAAACCGTGCCACGACCACCCCACTGGGGGGGCTATCGTATCTGGCTGACGGCGGTCGAATTGTGGGCGCGCGGCAAATCCAGGCTGCACGACAGAGGTCGCTGGGAGCGTGATCTCGGCGATCTTCTGAACGGCTGCAGCTACGTACCGACGCCCTGGGAACAGCGCCGCCTTCAGCCCTGAGGCACGACGGGAATAGCGGGGGCAGCTCCTGTCGATATTATTTACATCGCCACGGCCACTCAGGGCTTAATGACAAGATATACACGACTTTTCCACATGGCACGGAAAGGCTGACGGACCCCCATTCCGGGCGAGCAGTAGCGACATCGCCTGATGTGGCCATCATAAGCCGCTGAGTTCACTTCGGGAAAACGGCTGCGGGCCTCGCGTTGCGGCGCATCGCGGTAACTACAAATGTGTCGACTTTTCTTACAATGCGGCCAGAAGTGCTCGTCTGCGCTGCAACAAGAATAAAATAAACCATTGCTTTATATAGTTTTTCCGGAAACTGGCACGGGAATTGCTTTTATATACATGCGCACAAAAAAGGTTTCTGTGACGCCAGACAATTTCGACGACTGAAACTCAGACATCGAAGCCAGAAGTTAAGGACAAGAAGAAGAAAAACCAACAACAATAAGAAGCTCCTTTACTACAACAATAAAAATCCACCACCGTCTGGTGCATTAGCAGAAACCCAATTCGCGACAACAACAATAACCCGTACACCCCGGTCACCCACCGGGGTTTTTTTTGCCTTGCTGAAACTGCAGCGCACTGCTGTACTGCCCACCGGGGTTTTTTTTGCCCAAAATAAACTAAAGTGCGATTGCTCATGACGAAGGCGCATCTGCAAACCACCGGGCTCGATATCAGGGTCGCCGGCCGCACGCTGGTCCACCAGCTTGAACTCGAGATCTCGGGCGGATCCTTCGTGTGCGTGCTTGGCACCAACGGCGCCGGTAAGACACTCACGCTGCATACGCTGGCGGGGCTGCGCGATGCGCCGGGTGAGATCTACCTGAACGGCGACAATGTAGCGGACCTGTCACGGCTGAACATTGCGCGACGCTTAGGGCTGCTGCTGCAGATTCATGAAGATGCCTTTCCGGTGTCGGTGATGGACAGCACGCTGCTCGGCCGCTTTCCGCATCTCGGGCTCATGCAATGGCCCGGTCGTGATGACCGAGAAGCGGTCCGCGACGCATTGCGCCGCTGCGACCTGTCCGGGTTTGAAGACCGCCTGCTCGCGACGCTGTCCGGTGGTGAACGCGAGCGCGTCGCACTCGCAACGCTCATGGCGCAAGACCCGGACATCTGGCTGCTCGACGAGCCGATGAATCATCTGGATCCACATCATCAGATCGCGGTGCTGGAAGAACTCGCAGCCGTTGCCGCAGCGGGCCGGCTGGTGATCAGCACGGTGCACAATCCGGCGCTGGCGATGCGCTATGCTGATCACGCACTATTGCTATACGGCGACGGGAACTGGGAATACGGGCCGACAGGCGACATGCTGGAGCCGGAACGGCTGGAACGTATGTACCGTACGCCCTTCAATTACTACACTGCAGAGAACGATGCACGCACCGTGCTGCTGCCCTCCTGACAGAAGAGATACCTCACGTGGGAAACCGACTCAGCAAGATTTATACGCGTACCGGTGACGACGGCACAACGGGCCTCGGCGACGGCAGTCGTGCGCCCAAAGATCACGTGCGCGTCGAGGCTTACGGCACGATTGACGAGTTAAACAGTGCCATCGGGGTGCTCATTGCCTGTGATATCGAAGAGGCTATCGCAGAGCTGCTGACAGACCTGCAGCACCGGCTCTTTGATCTCGGCGGCGAGCTGTGCATCCCGGGATCAGTGGCGATCACCGCTGAGCATGTAGCCGAGGTCGAAGCGCAGCTCGACGACTACAACGCAGATCTGCCCCCGCTGAAAGACTTTATTTTGCCGGGCGGCACACCGGCGGGCGCGGCATGTCATATGGCGAGGGCAATCTGCCGACGGGCTGAACGGCGACTTTGCACCCTCGCCGATGCGGAAGACATCAATCCGCAGGCGGTTCATTTCGTTAACCGCGTATCAGACCTGCTGTTTGTGCTCGCCCGTGTGATCAATAATTCTGCCGGCGACAACGAGATACTCTGGAACAGCGATCGGCTAAACCGGTAGCTGACAAAGCTATCGCCGGCTATTGCCAACTATTGTTAATGGTCACTTGCGAGCGTGTGGCCAGACTGTCCGCGAGCCTCTTCGAGCACTGCACAAATTTGCGCTGCGCCCGCCAGCAGCCGCGGCGTCGCCCGGTTCACGAAATCAGGATTAACGCTGTACATCGCGCCGGAGGCAACCGCCTGTACCGAGTCCCACGGTTGCCACGGCTGGCGCCACTCGCTGTTTTTGGTGCCGGCAATGATGACCTGCGGATTACGCCGTAACACAGACTCAAAACTGACTGCCGGCGCAACACCGGGTGTCGCAGCAAACACATTGTCACCGCCGCAAATAGTGAGCACTTCGCTGATGACGTGCTCACCGCTGACGGTAAACCAGGGGTTAGCGCTGATCTGATAAAAAACAGACAGCCGGTCGCGATCCATGTATCGCTCGCGCAGCGCAGCGATGCCCTCTCGCAACTCCGCGGCGGCGGCCGCAGCATCCTTACGGGTGCCGGCAAGCTCGCCGATCCGCTCCAGCTCCAGCGGAATTTCATCCAGCCGACGCGCCTCGAACGCAACCACCCGAAAGCCGAGTGATATCAGCTTATCGACCGTTGATTGCGGCGTGCCTGATTCCCAGGTCATCACCACATCAGGCTGCAACCGCCGCAAAGTCTCATAGTCGACCCGGAAGGCATCGCCAACGCGCGGCAATTCCAGTACCGCGGCCGGGAAATCACTGTGTGACACCACACCGACCAGCTGTTCACCTGCACCGGCGGCGAACACGAGCTCGGCGAGATTGGGCGCCAGCGCAACCAGTCGCGGTGAATCGGATTCAGCAACGGCGTGGGTGTCGCCGGTTGGCAATAACAGCGATATCAGCAGCAGCGCCGGCATTGCACGCGAGCACACCTGGCGAATCCGATACGGGTACATCCGCGTCTCAGCCGATCCAGTCGTACAGTGTGAGCAGCGCGAGCGCGGGACACCAGATCATCCACAGAGTGCGCGTCACCAGGCTGACCGCAACGCGCGCGCGGCCGCTAACCCCGCTCTGCTCACGGTGGGATGCGGCAGCGCTGCCGACCGCCCCCAACAGCAGGTCATCGTCGCCGGGAAACACTTTGTCAGCCGGCGGCCGGTAGCTACGCCAGGCCGGCATCGCGGTGTCGTAATTACCTGCCAGCGTGTAGCCAACCAGCAGGAGTCGCGCGGGAATCCAGGCAAGCAGATAGTGCAGCTGCAGAATCGCCTGCAGGTAGGCCGGCGCATCCGCCAGTGCAACGATACCGGTGCGATGAATCGCCCTGCGGCGCAAAAGATCGAGTACGCGGAACACCCACGCGCCGGTCGCGCCGAGCACGACAAACCAGAACACAACGCCGAAAATGCGATTGTTGGCCTGCGCGTAGACTGCGCCCTCAATGTCCGGCGTTTCGCCCGGCTCCGGTTCACGCTCCAGCAGCTGGGTCGCCAGTTCTGCGATTTCCTCCCGATCATCGGCTTCGATCGCCGCCCGGTAGTCATCCACTTCTTCGACAAGGTCGCGTGGCCCGAGGCAAAACAGCAATACGACAACGGAAAACACGAACACCGGGACGTAAACCAGGCGGTCAGCAAGTGCCAACTCGGCAGCCGCCACCGGTGCCGTAAGCAGGATGACGAGCAACACTGTCACAACCACGGAGCCGGCGCGCCCGAGCTTATCAAGCCGTGCGAACACAGCATCGAACAGCGGGTTCAGCCAGTTAAATTCCCGCAGGTGAAACAGATGCGTCAGCAAACGTTCGACCGCGAGACCGATCATCAATGCCAGAAAATTCATAGTTCAGCCATTTACCAGGGTACGCAGTCGCTGCCAGTCAAACGCCGGGCCCGGATCGGTCTTGCGACCGGGTGCGACATCACTGTGCCCGACAATATCGGCGTTGGCCAGCGTGGGCTGTGCCGCACGTAAGGCCTCAATCAGCGCCGCCAGAGCAGCATACTGCGCGGCATCGTAGGGCACCTCATCGGCGCCTTCCAGCTCTATACCGACAGAGAAATCGTTACAACGCTCCCGCCCGGCGTGACATGACTCGCCTGCATGCCATGCACGCTGCGTTACCGGCACGTATTGAACCAGCTCGCCATCACGCCGTATCAAAAAATGCGCCGATACCTGCATATCCGCAATCTCGGCAAAATAGGGGTCGTCCGCAACATCAAGCCGGTTGCAAAAAAACTCATCAATACGCGATCCGCCGAACTTGCCCGGCGGCAGCGAAATGTTATGAATAATGATGAGTTCCGGCACCATGCCAGCCGGTCGCGCATCGCAATTGGGCGAGGCGCACTGACGGGCGCCGTCGGCCAGACCGGTATGCGGGTCAATTCGGTACATGGGCCTATTCTGCCAGACATTGTCAGGCGCACGACCATGTTGCACGATGCCGGTTATGCGTGAAGTACGTGTCTACTCAGAACAGGCGTTGTCCGCCGACACCACATTGCAGCTGGGCCGGCAGGCATCCCGGCACATCAGCCAGGTGTTGCGCATGCAACCCGGCCAGTCTCTGACTTTGTTTGACGGCAGCGGGAGCGAGTATGGCGCGACGATCGCGGCGATTTCTCGCTCGGCGGTAGAGGTAGTGACCGGCGCGGAACAGCATGCTGACCGGGAGTCGCCACTTAAAATCACACTCTGGCACGGCTTGTGCCGCGCCGAACGCATGGACACGGTCGTGCAGAAGGCGACAGAGTTAGGCGTTACCACGATTCAGCCGGTATTGAATGAGCGCAGCATTATCAAACTTGACGAGAAGCGCGCTGCGAAAAAAACAATGCACTGGCGAAATATCGCTATCAGCGCCTGCGAGCAAAGCGGGCGCAACGTGGTCCCGGAAGTGTGCGCGCCGGAATCGTTCCAGCGCTTGCTGACCCGCATGACCCCGCATGACATTGCGGTACTGCTGCATCCGTCGGGGTCTGAGCAGTTAACCGCGCTCGTCGCGAACCGCAGTCCGGATTCTGTCTTGTTGTGCACAGGACCCGAAGGCGGCTTCAGTGATGCAGAAACAGCAGCAGCGCAGGAAGCCGGGCTGACAGTGACCGTACTGGGGCCGCGCGTATTGCGCACGGAAACGGCGCCGCTGGCGGCCCTGAGTGTGATTCAGGCGCTGGCGGGCGACCTGGCTTAGCTAACCGCGACCGCTTCCGCGATACGGGGCTCGAGTATTTCGAGATCGGGAATCAGGGCCGTCTCGCTCAACATCGTGATCCGGCAAATCACAGGCGAGTCATCCGCTGCCTGATAACTGAGATCAGGCTGCACCACTTCACTGTTAACGCGCACCATTTGCGGAAAGCCCTGAGCGAGCACACCGTATGCCGGGCAGTCGGCGCTGTTCAGCGGGTTAAACACAACCACACGGGTGCGGCCACCGACCGCTGGAATCGGATAATCAAGCAACGCCTCGAATGACAGCACCGGCACCTCACGATCGCGCCAGGTCACGGTATCCCTGATCCAGCCATCGTCTTCTGCGACTGCCGCCGTCGGCGTGTAACGCACGACCTCGGCGACACACGAGCGCGGTACGATCAGGCGTTCGTCGCCAAGCGGAATCAGCAGGCTGTACAGCTCTTCGCTGGTCATCGCCATCAGTCAGACTGCTCCTCTGCATCGCTCATATCAGCCGAACTCCGGCCAACGCCACCCGGCTCGCTGCCGGAATCGTTACCGGACGTCGCCCGGGAGTCCGACGACCCGTCAACGAGCAGCGCGTTGATTGCGTCCAGCATCTCGTGCTCCTGATAGGGCTTACCGAGATAGTCATTGACGCCCAGCTCTATCGCGCGAGCCCGGTGCTTCTCGCCCGACCTCGACGTGACCATGATGATCGGTAATGTTGCCGTCGCCGGGTTTGCACGCACCCGGCCCGCGAATTCATAGCCGTCCATCCGTGGCATTTCGACATCAAGCAGAATAATTTTCGGTTGATGGTCCTGCAGCACATCGAGGGCTTCGAGACCGTCTTTCGCTGTCAGCACGCGGAGCCCGTTGCGCTCCAGCAGGCGCTGCGTAACGCGTCGCATGGTGATCGAGTCATCAACGACCAGCGCCAGCGGCGGCAGGTTGTCCTCATCTTCAGGTTGCAGATCTTCCGGATCGAACTCCGGCACCGGCATGCGCACGATCGCGGGCGCATCGAGAATCACAACAATACGTCCGTCGCCCAGAATGGTGGCGCCGGCCACCCCGCGTATACCGGACAGCTGTGCACCGATGGGCTTGATCACGATTTCCCGCGCATCAGCGGTGTCGTCGGTAATCAATGCGGTGGAATTTTCTGCTGCAGACACCAGAATGAGCGACACTTTTTCCTGCTCGGGGCTGATACGGGCAGGGCCGAGGCCGAGATACGGACCCAGATGCTGCAATCGATAGTGGCGTCCGCCGTACTCAACCGCCGGCTCATCATCCGCCATGCGTTGATCGAATTCGTCGCGATCAATGCGCACAACGCCTTCCACACTCGGCAGCGGTAACGCAAAACTTTCGGCACCCGCGCGTACGATAAATGCCTGCGTGATCGCCAGGGTGTAAGGGAGGCGCACGGTGAAGGTACAACCCTTGCCCTGTTCGGTACTGATAGCCAGCGTGCCGCCCAGCTTGGCGACTTCATTGACCACCACGTCCATGCCGATACCGCGACCGGCAGACTGAGTGAGCTGATCGGCGGTGGAAAGCCCCGAGCGCAGAATCATCTGTGCCAGTTCTTCCTCACTGAATTCCTGACCTTCGCGAATTAGATTTTCACTGATCGCTTTTTGTCGCACACGCTCCATGTCGATGCCGGCGCCGTCATCAGCCACATCAATCAGCACATGCGATCCATCGCGCCGGAACGCGATCGTGATCGTGGCGGTCTCTGATTTGCCGGCGCCAACACGGGCCTCGGGCTTCTCGACACCGTGTATTACCGCGTTGCGAAGCATGTGTTCGAACGGGCCGATCATGCGTTCCATGACCTGACGATCCAACTCGCCACTGGACCCTTTCACCACCAGTTCCACGAGCTTGCCGCTTTCCTGTGCCTGCTGACGAACCAGACGCTGCAGTCGCGGCACGTGCTGCTCGAACGGCACCATACGGGTACGCATCAGGCTGTCCTGCAGCTCTGATGTCACGCGTTGCTGCTGCGAGAGTATGGTCTCGGTATCGGAGGCAATATTCTGCAGCAGATCTTTGAGACTGCTGACGTCGCTGGCCGTCTCGCTCAATCCGCGGGACAACTGTTGAATCGTCGAGTAGCGATCAAGCTCCAGCGGATCAAACTGCTCATCCGTGTCGGGCGTTTCGTTCTGGTGCTTGAAGAGTATCTGCGCCTCGGTTTCCATCTCGAGCAGGCGCAGCTGCTGCTGCAGTCGCTGCACGGTCTGGCCAAGCTCTTCGAGATTGAACTGGATCGAACTGGTCTGCTGCTTCAGACGGGAGTGCGAAATACTGATCTCGCCGGCGTTATTGAGCAGATCTTCCAGCATCGCCGAATCAACACGCGCCATCTCCTTGCGCGCCGCTCCTTCAGCGGCCGAAACCGGCGGCGCCAGTGAATCCGGGAGTGGCATCGGCTCGTCGGGCGCCTTGCCGCGGATCAGGTCATCGGCAAGCTCACCGAGCTGATCGGGCTCGGGAATTCTGATCTCACCGTCGGCCGTGTCATCAGTGGCTTCTTCCGGCTGTTCCTGTTCGTGCTGCTGTTCATCGACGGGCGGTTCCGGGAACGGCACTTCACCCGCGGGCGCATCGGTCACCATGGTGCCCTGCGATGCGATATCTATGCGTCTGAGCAAACCCTGATCAGCCGGCAAAACGCGGCCGTCAATAACATTTTCGCGCATCGAATGCAGAGCATCGATACTCGTTTGCAACAAACCCAGCATGTCGTCGTTAAAGCCGGTACTGCCGGTGTTAATGCGTATCAGCAGCGACTCCAGTTCATGGCTCAGATCACCCATCGCGGTTAAACCCGCCATGCGCGCCCCGCCTTTGATGGTGTGCAGGTGGCGCTGTAATTCCGCCAGTGCATCCGTGGCCGCCGGATTGCTGCTCAGCGTCTGCAGCGCCGTATCGGACGCCTGCAGGATTTCACTGGCCTCCTCGCAAAAGATGGCAGCTATCTCGGCATCGAACTCGCTGTCTTCCGCACCGGTATCAGCAGAGGCATCATCAGCGGCCTCAACGTCATCCTCAACGTCATCCTCAACGTCATCCTCAACGTCATCCTCAACATCGGGCACATCATCTGCAGCGTCTTCGCTCGCGTGCTCGCGCTCGGCAAGTTCGACAGCCAGTGCGTGCAGACGCTCTTCAAGATCCGTTGTATCCGGCGGCGGCAGATCCGGCTCAGGGTTCTCGAGCTGGGCCATCATGAGCTCAACCGCATCAATGCTTGCGGCAACGTACTCACGCTGAACCGCGTCGAATGCGGCACGATGATCGAAGACCTGTTCGACAAACTGATCGAGCGCTTCGGTCAACCCGGCGGCATGGTCGACATTGGCCATGGCCAGACTGCCGTGCAGGGTGTGGCAGGCATGATGGGTCTTTTCGTCAACCGCGACGCCTTCAGCGGCGCTTTGCTCGAGGTGCTCGCGAATGGTGGCAATGTGCCCTGCCGTTTCGCGACCGAGAATATCCAGCAGCACGGGGTCGATTTCGGGCGTCGCGGCAGGCAACTCCTGCTCATCGTCGCCTGGCGCTTCCGCCTCAGACGGCAAATCGGTAACTTCGTCGCCGGCGCCAATCGCATACGCGTCCGGAATCAGGCCTTCAGCGAACGCGCCCGCATGCTGAGCCAATGCTTCGATATCCGCCTCCGGGTCGGTGCCGGCTTCGAGCTGTTCCAGCAACTGCGGCGTTGCTGCCACCGCATCACCGACGAATGCAACCAGTTCGGGGCCGGTGTCAATCGTCTTGCTGATAATCCGGTTAAGGAGGTCTTCAATGCTCCATGCATATTCGCCAAACAGCTTGGCGCCCACCATGCGTCCGCTGCCTTTCAGCGTGTGATAGGAACGCCGCAGTGTAATCAGCGCTTCCTCGTCATCATGATCCCCGGCCCAGACCGGGTAATGACGATTGATAGATTCGATTTCCTCGCGCGCCTCTTCGATGAAAACTTCCAGCAACTCAAGGTCCGGCGGCTCATCGCCGGTTTCCATGACCGGCGCTTCGATGATGCGGGTCTTCTCGTGCTCGGCCGGGTCCTGCGCGCCCTGAATGACGGCCGGCAGATCTTCCGGCGAAATCCGCAGCGTCTGCGACACGTCGGCAACATCATCCGCTACAGGCACAGCGGCAGGCTCGGCATCTTCAAGAACAGCAAGACTGCGCTCGGCATTTTCAAGCATGTAGACCGGCTCTTTACGGCCGGCCTGCAGGGTTTCCATGTAGTACTCGAGACTGACGATCGCATCGGCCAACCGGTTGAGCCGGCCCGGCTCGTTAGTAACTACCGAGTCCTGCAGATTGGCGTGAATTGCGCTGCCGATTCGATCCAGCACGCTGACCGCGCGGCTGTAACCGAGCATGGTCAGGCCCGCGTGCACGCCACGCAGCTGTTCCGGCAGCGCATCCATACCGCGACGGTCTGTCGGCTGCTCCAGCACCGTGCTGATGGTTTCCTTGATGTGCGCGAGATTCACTTTGCATTCGCGCAGCACCGCCTCAGTGACTGCCTGATAATCCGCATCGAGCGGCTCGCTGCCCTCGGTACTCGCCGCGCTGCGAACCAGACCCACGAGCTCGCTCTCCAGTGCGTCTTCGACTTCCAGCAGACTGGCGGCAAGCCCGACCAGCGCGCCCTGTTCAACTTCCTCAGCGCCGACCAGCGCCTCCAGCTCACGACTATGGGCAGCAACGTTTTCCCGCAGGCGATCCAGGCCAAGCACGCCCAATGTCTCAGAAATTTTACGCAGCACCGCGACCTGTGCTTCCAGCTCGGTCGCATCTTCCATGCCCGTGCGGACATAAATGTCGAGCACGTCTTTGGCGCGCCCCAGATCTTCACTGATCGCACCGGCCACCGTTTTCATGAGCTGCGGGCTTGGCGCTGCAAGACTCTCACGCAATTCATCGACCTGCTCTTCAGCGGGTGCGACATCACCCAACTGATAGGCCGAACGCAACGCCGCGACACGCTCGCCACTGCTCGTTGCACGCGCGATATAAAACAGCAGATTATTGACCAGGTCCGCGGGCGGATTCGCAGTGAAGTCGTCGGGCCCTGATTGCAGTAGCCGCTTGATCTCTCGATCGACCTGACCCAGCAATCTTTTTAAAGAGATGCTGGCGTCGAGCCCGCCGTCTGCAAGTGCCTCAAGCACACCGCCGACCACCCACCAGAGACGGTGCAACTCCTGATTGGCAGCACCCGCTTCGAGTTGCATAGCGACCGCGTGCATGCGCTGCAGGTTGCGCTCGGCGTCCGCGCCTTTGATCCACCCCAGCAGACCCAGCTGGAACTGTGGCCGTAATTTCGCCACGTCGAGGTCTGCACCCGCACCATCCGCGACCGCATGCAGGGCCTGCTCGGAACTGGCTAACGACTGTCCGTTCAGCAACATCAGCGTGCTTTCAGACAGCAGTGACTGACGGCGGGCTGCCCGCAGGTCGTTCAACAGCGGCAGCATCACCAGGGGTATATCCCGGCCGCCATCCATAATGCGCTCGACGTAACTCGGCAGCTGCACCATGGCGCGACTCAGAGCTTCGATACCCTCATCGAATATTGAGCCGGATTTATCGCTGGCAATAAGAAAATTGCAGGTCGCTTCCATCTCTTTGGCAAGCAACCCGGCACCGTAAATACTCGCTATTTGCAGCGCGCCGTGCACAGCATGCAGTTGCTCCGCACACTTTTTCAGCTCGCGCGGATTGCCGTCGCCCTCGGCATAGCCCTCCAGCGCAGCATGCGCATCACGCAGGGTCGCGGCGATCTGCTCGCCGACCGCGTGAAAAGACTCTGCTCGTGCCGTATCAGTCATTCAGGCCTGGTCTCTGCTTCACGGTGGCTCAGGCAGTCTGCTCGTCGGCCAGCAGTTTGTTGTCGTCGCCGGACGACTCATCTGCATCGGCAGACGAAGACTGCTCACCGCCCGGTTCGCTCTCAGCCTCCGCTGCATGCGGGTCGCTTGGCAGGACGAAACCGGATACTGACTCCCGCAGTTGCGAGGCCAGTGACGACAGCTGACTGATATAGTTGGTCGTGGTCGCAGCACTGGCATCGGTTTCATCGGCAATGGCTTCGAGCCGCTCGGCGCTATCCAGCACCTTGCGAGCCGCATCCGTCTGCTCACGCGCCGAACTCGAAATGTTCTGCACCAGCATCGCGATCTGGTTAGAGACCTGCTCAATTTCCTCGAGGGCCGCACCGGCATTCTCGGCGAGCAATGCACCGCCGACGACGTCGGTGGTGCTGCGCTCCATCGATACGACGGCCTCGTTAGTGTCCGCCTGAATCGTACTGACCAGCACTTCGATTTGTTTCGTCGCATTGGCAGAACGCTCAGCCAGGCGCTGCACCTCGTCGGCAACAACGGCGAAGCCGCGGCCTGCTTCGCCGGCCATTGACGCCTGAATTGATGCGTTCAGAGCAAGAATATTGGTCTGGTCCGCAATGTCATTGATCAGCTCAACGATGTCACCGATTTCCTGTGAGCTCTCACCGAGCCGCTTGATGCGCTTCGATGTTTCCTGAATCGTTTCGCGAATCGTGTTCATGCCTTCGATCGTGCGGCGCACCGCATCGCCGCCTTTATGCGCGATATCAACCGAGTGGCGGGCGACGTCAGCTGATCGTTCCGCGTTCCCCGACACCTCGTCAATGGACGCTGCCATCTGCTGAATCGCCTCGCTGGCATCCTTAATCTGCCGCGACTGTGCATCGCTCGCATCGGCCAGTGATCGCGCACTGGTTTCCGTTTGCTTCGTTGCATCCTCGACCAGGATCGCGCCCTTGTTGATAGTTTCGACCAGCTCGCGCAATGCCTCGACCGCAAAGTTGATCGAGTCAGCGATGGCGCCTGTGATGTCTTCGCCCACCGTTGCCTGCACGGTGAGATCGCCGTCAGCAAGACTGCTCAGCTCATCAAGCAACCTCAGAATGGCCTGCTGATCCGATTCGGTCTGTTGCGCAAGGCGCACCGTGCGCTCGCGTTGCCCGGATGCCCGGTACCACAGCACCAGCATCACGATCACGATGAACGCAGCAGCACCGAGTAGGGCAAACAGCCGCTGGTACTCGGCGGTGATGCCCGGTGACACCGACGGATTGCCGAAGGTCAGTCGGTCACTCTCCATTGCGCGCACCAGATTATCGAGCGTCGTTTTGGCATCGCGAACGGGCCCGAGCAAATCAGACGCCCGCGCTCCGTCATTAACCGTTTGCCCCAACTGCTGAGCGCGGCGCGCCAGCGTCGCGAGCGCCTGATCCGTGCCGGGCCCGGCAATGGCGGGTATACCCAGTTGCGGATCGCCTGCCTGCATTGCGCGCACGATCTGCTGCAACTCCATCTCGGCATCAACGAGCCGGCTGGTGTAGTCGGCGTCACCTGTCACCAGCCCGCCGGCTGCCACCCGCATTGTCCCCGCCAGCACACGCAACCGCTCAAGGTTTGCGGTGATCGCCGGCTGTCGCTGCAGTGAGACCTCTCCCTGCAGGCCATAAACCGCCTCTGTGAAATTGCTTTCAATTTCGGCGATGCGTGCAACGGTGCCGTGCAATTCGGTAATTTCAACTTCGCCGTCGAGCAGCACTTGCACTACGCGGCGCAGCTCACCGAGATTCTGGCGCTGCCCTTCTTCCAGACCGGTGGTCGTGATGTCATTAAGTGCCGCGTTGGTCATGCGCAATGCGGCAAATGCGGAGGCGTCGCCGTCGAGTGCATTATCCGCCTGCAGGCTCGCGGCCTGCGCGTTCAACAGCACCTCCACCGCGGCCGGCTTACCCGCCGGACCGAAACTCAGCCCGTAAAGCCACCATGCCGTGATCGCCAGCGTGCCAAGTAACAGCATCGCCAGTGCCGGCATGTATCGTCCGTCTTTCGTCCCTGACGCCATCAGTCAGTCGTCTCCGTCTTCAAGCCGCAGCCTTCTGGAATTCACTTGCCGCGATCAGTTTCTCGATGCTGAACACCGGCCAGGTGTCATCACCCCGCACGCAGGCGCCATCGAGAAACTGTTCACAACGTAATTCTGTTTCGGGCATCTCCGTCGAGAATTCGGAACGCAGGAAACGGCGAAAACCGAATACCTCATCCACGATAATTCCGACCAGCCCGTCACTGTGATTCGCGACCAGCACACGTGCCGTACGCGAACTGCGGCTGCTGCCGGCGCCAAGAAATCCGCGCAGATCGAATACCGGCAGCAACTGGCCGCGCAGATTCGCCAGACCCGCTACCCAATCTTTGGTGCCGGGTACGCGGGTCACGGAACCCGGCATCATCATGACCTCACGAACCTGGGTGCGAGCCACCAGAAAACGTTCGTCGCCGAGCAGGCAGCCAATACCTACCCACTCTTCTGCATCGGCATCACTCGCGGACGCACCGGATAACGCGAGCCGGCTGCGGCGCTCAAGCTCACGCAACAGCTCAAACGGCTGATCCCGAAGCTCTCTCAGTGAACCCTGATGCGCGTCGCTCATGCGTTGAGTGCAGCCTCCACCGCATCGGCAAGCTGATCTTCGTTGATCGGCTTGACGAGGTATTGGGCGGCGCCCTGCCGCAATCCCCAAATGCGATCCGTCTCCTGACCCTTGCCGCTCACGATGACGATCGGAATAGCTTTGGTCACCGGATTGCGCGTCAGTTTGCGGGTCGCCTGAAAACCATTCATGCCCGGCATCACCACATCCATCACGATGACCTCCGGCTGCACTTGTTCCGCCGTCGCGATCGCTTCTTCACCATCGCTGGCCACAACTGTGTCGTAACCACGACGCTCGAGCGCCTTACAGAAAATATGCTGTTCTGTGGGCGAGTCGTCGACAATTAGTACCAGTGTCATTGTCAGCCTCAGGCGGCAGGCCGCGAGACCTGCTCGGCAATCGCGCCCAGCAATTCGTCACGGGTAAAAGGTTTGGTCAGGTATTGCTCCGAACCCACCACCCGGCCTCTCGCACGATCAAACAAACCGTCCTTGCTCGACAGCATGATCACGGGGGTGTTGCGGAAATGTTCGTTGTGTTTGATGAGCGAACAGGTCTGATAGCCGTCCAGACGCGGCATCATAATGTCGACAAAAATGACATCGGGTTTGTGATCCGCAATTTTCGACAGCGCGTCAAAACCGTCTGTCGCGGTAAAAACTTTGCAGCCCTCTTTCGCCAACAGGGTTTCAGCTGTGCGACGAATGGTCTTGCTATCGTCGATCACAAGAATCTTGAGCCCCTGCAGGTCAGGTGCCGAATCGTCTGTCACGCGCGCCTCCGTGTGCGTGCAGGGCTTGCCACCGTGCACACTTGTTTACATAACAGCTGTTGCGCGTCCACCGGCACGCCGTCCGCTTCCCCAGCGAACCCCGTCGACAACCCGCAACAACGGGTCGATAATACCCGCGAAGGCCTGATATTTCAGCACTTCTGGGGCAGAATAGCCGGATTCTAGACCCCTACCCGGAGTTAAGGTCAATGAGCGCAATTCGGACCGGCATTGTCATGGATCCCATCGCCGGCATCGTCCCGGCCAAGGACAGCACGCTTGCCATGGCGCTTGAAGCGCAGGCCCGCGGGCATGAGCTGGTGTGTCTCGAAATGCCCGACCTGCATATCGTTGAGAGCGAGGCTCGCGGTCGCGGCAAACCGTTGACGGTCCGCGATGACCTGCAGGACTGGTTCAGCCTGGGCGAAGCGGAGGACATGCCACTCAGCGATCTCGACGTGATCCTGATGCGCAAAGACCCGCCCTTCGACATGGAATACATCTACGCGACGTACATACTGGAGCGGGCGGAACTGGCAGGCACGCTGGTCGTCAACCGCCCGGCGGCGCTGCGCGATATCAACGAAAAAGCATTCACCGCATGGTTCCCGGAGTGCGCCCCCAGCACGATCATCACCCGCAACATGCAGGAACTGCGTGACTTCCGCGACCGCCACGGACGGATTGTTCTGAAACCCCTGGACGGCATGGGCGGACAGGGTATTTTTGTTGTAAATCAAGGTGATAACAACGCCAACGTCATCTTTGAAACGCTGACGCAAGACGGCACCGCCTTTGCCATGGCGCAAACCTTTATTCCGGAGATCACTGCCGGCGATAAACGCATCATTCTCGTCAACGGCGCGACACCCGATTATGCACTGGCGCGGGTACCCGATGCCGGCGACAACCGCGGCAATCTGGTGATGGGCGCCACAGGCACACTGCACGAACTCACGGATCATGATCGCTGGATCTGTGAACAGGTCGGTCCGGAACTGGTCAGCCGCGGCGTCATGTTTGCCGGCCTGGACGTGATCGGCGACTACCTGACCGAGGTCAACGTCACCAGCCCCACCGGCATTCGCGAAATTCACAAGCTGGCGGGTGTGAATCTCGCGGCGACTCTGATGGACGCCATTGAGCAGGAAGTCTCCGCACGCCGCGACGCCGCATGAAACGCTCCTGCTAATGACGAATATGCAGATCCGGCCGCAGCGGCGACCAGATGACCTCGCCCCGATCGAAGCCATGGTGGCCCGCGCCTTCGCAGAACATGGCGGCACTGATGCATTTCGTGAGTTTCGCGCCACGCGCAACGATGTCATCTCGCTGGTTGCGGAAGCCGATGGCCGGATCATCGGCAATGTCTTGTTCAGCCCGGTCGAATTGCTCAGCCCGACAGGGTCCGTGCAGGGCCTCGGACTCGGGCAATTGTCCGTCGATCCGGCTTACCAGAATCGCGGTGTCGGCACTGCACTGGGTGAGGCAGGCATCGCAGCCCTCCGCGAACGGCGCTGCCCATTCAGCATCGTAATCGGCCACGCCGCATACTACCCGCGGTTCGGCTACGAACGCGGTGATGTGCACGGAATCGAGTGCCAGTGGGACGGAATTCCGCCCGAAACTTTCATGGTGTTATTTCCCTGCGGCAAACAGCCCGGACTCACCGGCAAGGCAGTCTTCCACGGACTATAATGGGCCGTGCAGGTGAATGCCGACGGGAACGCGCTGCCGTTATGGACGACCGAGTTATGGATAACACGGGACGCAACGATCAACTCAACACAATGCTGTTTGTGGCGGCACTGTTTCACGGCGTGTTAATCCTCGGCATTACTTTCACCGACGGCACGCCCTTCAGTTCAGCGCAACCGGCGACGTCGATGGAAGTGGTACTGCTGGCCCGCGAGTTTGAAGAATCCCCCGATAACCCGGATGCCGAATACCTGGCGCAACAAAACCTGGCCGGCGCCGGCAACACGCTTGAAGACCGTGGCCTGCAAGTCGCCTACGGGCAAAATGCGGTACCAGTCGCGCCGGGGCCCGAGCAGGACGGCAGTGAACAGCCGCGGCAGCGTGACGAAGACAGTGCCAGCCAGATGCTCTATTCCCGGTCGGCCGATGCACCGACACTCAGTGAAGACAGCCGCGAATCAAGCGTTGACGAGCAGCAACAAACGGGCTTGGCGGGCGACTCCAACAGCGTTGAAATTCTCGCCACGCCGGCCACACAAACGCTCATGCAGGGTGCGCAGCCACGCCAGCTGATCGTGTCGGCGAACACACGGGAATCGCGCATTGCGACCTATCTGGACAGCTGGAAGCGGCGCATCGAGCGTGTAGGCACAATGAATTTTCCGCGCGCCGCACTGATCGACGGCAGTCAGCGTAATCCGGTGCTCGAGGTCAGCATCGCAGCGGACGGCCGGCTCGATCAGGCGCTGATACTTACCAGCTCGGGCAATCGCGAACTCGACATGGCGGCCGTCGAAATCCTGCGCCTGGCATCACCGTTCGACCCGTTCCCCGAATACTTGCGTAACGACTACGACGCCCTCAAGTTCTCGTATGAGTGGCGATTCCGCGCCGGCACCGTAGGGAGGATGCAGTTGCCCTAACGCCGCACCGGAATGAACTCGCATAAGGTATCGTTGTCTCAGGGAGTAGCCATGACAGAAACGACACAAACATTCGCCGGACAGTTGCTGGTCGCCATGCCGCATATGGCCGATCCGAATTTTGATCATTCGGTTACCTACATTTGCGAGCATTCCGAACACGGCGCACTTGGCATCACGATCAACCGGCCGCTGGATATTGATCTCGGTGAGGTCCTTGACCAGCTCTCACTCGACAGCGAAGCGTATGAACTGATGTCACAACCGGTCTTGCGCGGCGGTCCTGTGCAGGTCGAGCGCGGCTTCGTGATTCATGAGACTGACCACGACTGGGAAGGCACGACCGAGGTCGGCCAGTCGATATTCGTCACCACGTCGCAGGATATCCTCAGCGACGTTGCACGCGGCAAAGGTCCGGACCGGTTGCTGATGGCCCTCGGCTACGCCGGCTGGGGCGCCGGGCAACTCGAAGAAGAGATTCGCCAAAATGCGTGGCTGACAGTACCCGCATCACGCGAACTCGTTTTTGAGACACCGGTGGAACAGCGCTGGCGAGCGGCGGCGGCGTCGATTGGAATTGAGCCATCAAGCCTGATTCTGCAACCCGGCAGCGCCTGACGATTGCCCCTCTCTACTCCGGCCCTCTGACTCTGGCTGCCCACCTTGCCTGCTGACGCACCCAAACCGCCAGCCAGCATACTGGCGCTGGATTTCGGGCTGCGGCGCATCGGCATTGCCAGCGCGAGCGCACTGAGCGGCACCGCGTCGCCACTCACCACCATCAGCGCACGGGACGGCGAACCGGACTGGGCGGCGCTTGACGCGCTGGTAGCGGAATGGCGCCCGGATTTGCTGGTGCTCGGCCTCCCGCGCAACATCGACGGCAGCGAATCTGATATGAGCCGTCGCGTGCGGGCGTTTGCGGCGTTGCTTGGTGAGCGTTACGGCATCGTTATCAGTCTGACCGATGAAAGGTATACTTCGCGGGAAGCGGAAGCCATTCTGAAGGAACAACGGCAGAGCGGCGCCCGCAACCGACGCATCAAGAAAGAAGATGTCGACAGCATGGCCGCGACACTGATCGCAGAGAGCTGGCTGCAGGCAAATAAGAATCAGCCCTGACGGGGATCTATGAGCAACACCGATAACCGTACCGCGCAGGTGGACGAGACGGGCAAACTGCGCCACCTGCTGCGCCTTGACGGCCTGAGCCGCGAGTTTATTACCGCGTTGCTGGACCGGGCTGAGAGCTTTCAGACCCGGGTCGGTGAACCGCCGGCCCGTGACGACGCGCTGAAAGGCCGCACCGTCGCCAACCTGTTTTTCGAGCCCAGCACCCGCACCCGGGCATCCTTTGAATTGGCAGCCAAGCGCCTGAGCGCTGACGTTCTCAATCTGGACGTCAACATGTCATCCCGCACCAAGGGCGAGAGTCTGCTCGATACGATTTACACACTGCAGGCGATGCAGGTCGATATTTTTGTCGTACGCGATGCCAGCGCCGGCATCCCTGCCTACATCACGCAGAATGCCGAGCCACATGTCAGCGTGCTGAATGCCGGCGAGTCCGATATTTCCCATCCGACACAGGGCCTGCTGGACCTGATGACAATTCGTGAAGCGAAAGGCACGCTCGACGGACTTACAGTTACGGTGATCGGTGATATCGCGCATTCGCGTGTCGCGCGCTCGATCTCTGAAGGTCTGCGCATCATGGGCAACAACGAACTGCGGCTGGTCTCACCAACTGGCCTGAACGGCGACAGCGAATTGTATCCGGGCGCACAGCTGACGAGTGATCTGGACGGTGCCATCGAAGGTGCTGATGTGGTCATGGCGCTGCGCATCCAGAAAGAACGGATAAAAGAGAAATCCAGCCTGATGACCAGTATGGAATATCACCAGCAATTCGGACTGACAGAGGAGCGCCTGGCGCTCGCGAAACCGGATGCGATTGTTATGCACCCGGGGCCTATGAATCGCGATGTGGAAATTTCAGGCCCGGTCGCTGATGGCCCGCAATCCGTCGTCACGCAGCAGGTGCATAACGGTGTCGCAGTCCGCATGGCTGTGCTGGCAGCTGTCAACGAAGCGCGGTCAACATGAGCCCGGCAGACAAGCCTCACCGCGGCACGATTCACATTGAAGACGCCGCTGTTATCGATCAGGTGGCGCACCCCGGCGAGCAGTTCGTCCTCAGTGTGCATGCGCCGGAATGTGCGCAGCACGCGACTGCGGGGAGCTTCGCGCATCTGCAATGCGACCCCGACATCCCGATGCGGCGACCGATTTCGATCATGGGCGCGGACCCGGAAAGCGGCCAGGTCGATTTTCTCTACAAAATTGTCGGCCACGGACTGCGTTCGCTGGGGCACAAAAAAGCGGGCGACACGATCAGCGTGCTCGGGCCGATTGGCAACGGCTTTACGATTGATGACAACAAGCCGCGCAAGCTGATGGTGGGCGGCGGTGTCGGCGTCCCGCCCATGCTGTTCCTCGCGAATCAGCTGGCGCGCGCCGGTACGAACCTCGGCACGTCGTTAGTTCTGATGGGTTCCGAAGTGCCGTTTCCGTTCACGACCGTCGAGTCGCATGTCGGCGTCGGAGGCATCGCTACGGATGCGACGCACGCACTCGAATCGCTTGAGCAACAGCGTATCCCGTCACGACTCGCCAGCCTGCAAGGCTATGACGGCGTGCATAACGGCTATGTGACGGACCTGACGCGCGGCTGGCTCGCCTTCCTGAGCGACAGCGAGCGGGCCGAGACTCAAATGTTTGCCTGTGGCCCGGAGCCGATGCTGGAGGCCGCAGCGCAATTGGCGGCAGAGTTCAACGTGTCCTGTCAGTTGTGCCTGGAAGAGTACATGGCATGCGCGGTGGGCGGCTGCGCCGGCTGCACGGTGCCTGTGCATCTTGAGGACGGTGTGGCGATGAAGCGCGTGTGCGTGGACGGACCTGTATTCGAGGCAAAGACGATCTACCCGTCGCCCTGACGCGCCGCCAGGGTTAACTCTTAACCGAAGTGGATTGATGCCTCGAGATTCGCGCGTGAATCAGCGTTGGCGAGGGCTTCGTCCATACTGATACGACCCGACTTGTACAGCTCAAGCAACGCGGTGTCGAAGGTCTGCATGCCGGTCTCGGTGCTGTTGGCGAACGCTTCTTTCACTTCTGCGATATCACCCCGATTAATGAGTTCGGCCACGTGCGGCGTATTCAGCATGATTTCCACGGCCGCGACACGCTTGCCGTCAACGGTACGGACGAGTCGCTGCGAAATGATCGCCCGCAGGTATTGCGACATATCCATGAAAATCTGACGGTGATGGTCCATCGGAAACATGTTGATGATCCGATCCAGAGCTTCCGGCGCGTTGTTCGCGTGCAGAGTCGAAATGACGAGATGACCCGTACCCGCCAGGCGCATTGACGCTTCCATGGCCTCACGGTCACGTATTTCACCGATCAGGATTACGTCTGGCGCTTCACGCATCGCGCTTTTCAGCGCCCGGTCGTAGGACTTCGTATCAATACCGACTTCACGCTGATTCACGATCGAACGCCGGTTGGGATGCAAAAATTCGATCGGATCTTCGATCGTAATGATATGCGATGAGGTTTTCTCGTTGCGGTGGTTGATCATCCCGGCCAGCGTTGTGGACTTACCGCAACCAGTTGAACCGACCATCAGAATCAAACCGCGCTTGAACATGATCAGCTCTTTCATCAGCTGCGGCATCTGCAGATCATCCAGGCTCGGAATATCCGAACTGATGTAGCGCATCACCATGCCGATATTGCCACGCTGCTGAAAAATATTGACGCGGAAACGCCCGAGGCCCGGCTTGGAGATCGCGAAATCAATCTCCATCTCACGGCTGAATTCTTCAAGCTGGTCTTCGTCCATCAGCTCCATTGCGGCCTGTTTGACCATCTTGGGGGTCAATTCCAGCTTATTGACCGGCATGATTTTGCCGTCAATTTTGATCTTCACCGGTGCGTAGCAGGTGAAGAACAGGTCGGACGCATGCTTCTCGACCATCAGCTTGAAAAGGGGCTGTACATTCACCGCAGCGTTGCTCCCTCTTCTTCAACCATCTCGAGGCCTTCATCGACGGCACTCGGGTCGGATTCGGCACGTTTGCTTTCCAGCTTAATGCGCAACCGTACTTCGTTCTTCGAGTCAGCGTTTTTGAGCGCGTCTTCGTAGCTGATGTGCCCGGCTTCGAACAGATCAAACAACGCCTGATCAAAAGTGTTCATGCCGATACGGTTCGACTTCTTCATCACTTCTTTCAACTCGGCAACCTCGCCCTTGAAGATGAGATCCTGAACCAGCGGCGAATGCAGCAGAATCTCTATCGCGGCGATGCGGCCGGTTCCGGTTTCCCGGGGTATCAGGCGCTGCGAGATGATGCTCTTGATGTTGAGCGACAGATCCATCAGCACCTGATCGCGCTTTTCTTCGGGGAAGAAGTTAATAATGCGGTCCAGCGCCTGGTTGGCATTATTGGCATGCAGCGTGGCGAGACAGAGGTGGCCCGTCTCCGCAAACTGAATGCCGTATTCCATCGTTTCCCGATCCCGGATCTCACCGATCAGGATCACGTCCGGTGCCTGACGCAGCGTGTTTTTCAACGCAGCGCCCCACGAGTCGGTATCCACACCCACTTCACGCTGAGTCACTACGCACTGATCATGCGGGTGCACGTACTCGACCGGGTCTTCAATGGTCATGATGTGCCCGCGCGAATTCGCATTGCGATGCCCGATCATGGCGGCCAGCGTTGTGGACTTACCCGAACCGGTCGCACCCACCAGAATCACCAGACCGCGCTTGGTCATGACGATGTTTTTAAGGCCGGCAGGAAGATCCAGCTCTTCAATCGTGGGGATCTCGGTCACGATACGACGCAGCACCGCGCCGACCTGCCCCTGTTGCACGAACACGCTGACCCGGAAGCGGCCGATGCCCTGAGGATTAATGGCGAAGTTGCTTTCCTGAGTCGCGTCGAATTCCTTCGCCTGTTTGTCATTCATGATGGCGCGGACCAGTACCGAGCTCTGCTCGGGCGTCAGGCGCTGTTCAGCGGCACGATGCACCTCGCCATCGATTTTTATCGCGGGCGGAAAGCCTGCTGTAATGAACAAATCGGATCCGTTTTTGGCGACCAACTTTTTCAAGAGGGTCTGCATCATCCGTGTTGCCTGATCGCGCTCCATGCCTTACTCCATATTCCCGGTTCAGTTAAGAACCAGAGCTATAACTCTAAAATTCGTCTTTGTTCGCGGCCTTGAAGCGCGCTTCTTCCTTGGTGATGACGCCTTTCGACATCAACTCCTGCAGATTCTGATCGAGCGTCTGCATGCCGTTGTTCTGGCCGGTCTGGATAGCCGAATACATCTGCGCGATCTTGCCCTCGCGAATCAGGTTACGGATCGCAGGCGTGCCAATCATGATTTCGTGGGCTGCGATTCGACCGCCACCGACACGCTTCAACAGCGTCTGTGAAATCACTGCGCGTAAAGATTCCGACAGCATCGACCGGACCATCTCTTTCTCAGCTGCCGGGAAGACGTCGACGATACGGTCAACGGTTTTGGCAGCAGAACTGGTATGCAACGTGCCGAACACGAGGTGGCCCGTCTCGGCCGCCGTCAGTGCAAGACGAATAGTCTCGAGGTCACGCAGCTCGCCAACGAGTATCACGTCAGGGTCTTCGCGCAATGCGGAACGCAGCGCTTCGGAGAAACCGAGCGTATCGCGGTGCACCTCACGCTGGTTAATCAGTGAACGCTGGCTCTCGTGCACAAACTCAATGGGATCCTCAATCGTGAGGATATGATCCGGCTTATTCTCATTGATGTAATTGATCATCGCGGCCAGTGTGGTCGACTTACCGGAGCCCGTGGGCCCGGTCACCAGCACGATGCCGCGAGGATGCATCGAGACATCTTTAAAAATAGGCGGAGCCTGAAGATCTTCAAGTGTCAGAATTTCGGACGGAATGGTACGGAACACAGCGCCGGCTCCGCGCGCCTGATTGAAGGCATTTACACGAAAGCGCGCAAGCTTGGGTATCTCGAATGAAAAGTCAGTCTCAAACTTCTCTTCGAAGTCTTTACGCTGCTTGTCATTCATGATGTCGTAAATCATGCTGTGCACATCTTTGTGCGTCAGCGGCGGCATGTTGATACGCTTAACGTCACCGTCAACACGAATCATCGGCGGCACACCGGCCGACAGGTGTAAATCCGATGCATTGTTCTTGACGGAAAATGCGAGTAACTGCGCTATGTCTACTGCCATTTCTCAATCCTTGAGTGAGTAGCCTGTACTTGGTCAGCAAGCCAGGCTCAAAGTCATTCAAACGCTACCTATGGCCTCCTTACCATAAGCAGCACTGACAGAAGCAGTATATGTATTGACTCGGGAGGTATCGTGACGCGTATCACGAAACATTTAGTTAATTTACAAAACCGTATTTCCGCTGCCTGCGCCCGTGCCGGCAGAAATGAGAACGACGTCTCAGTTTTGGCGGTCAGCAAGCGCCATCCCGTCGCTGCGGTCCGTGAGGCCTATGCCGCAGGGCTACACGCGATGGGCGAAAATTACCTGCAAGACGCGCTGCAAAAAATACCTGAATGCCCACCCGGCATCTGCTGGCACTACATCGGTCGCGTGCAATCGAACAAGACGCGGGCACTCGCAGAGCACTTCGACTGGATACAAACGGTCGCCAGCCCCAAAGTGGCGCGGCGACTGAGCGAACAACGCCCCGCCGATCTCACCCCTCTTAATATATGTGTTCAGGTCAATACCGACCGTGACGCAGATCCGAATCACCGGCACGGCGGTGTGGAGCCTGCGGCGGCCGGTGACCTGTGCGAACTGATCGCCGGATTGCCCAACCTGCGATTGCGGGGGTTGATGACGATCCCGCGGCCTGCCGCGGGGGAAGCGGAACAGCGCGAGCCGTTTGCGCGGCTGCACGCGTTGTACGATGAATGCAACACCGCGGGGCTCGGGATGGACACACTGTCCATGGGCATGACCAACGACCTCGAAGCAGCCATACTCGAAGGGAGCACGATGGTGCGGGTAGGTACGGCATTATTCGGACCAAGACCCGACTAATGCACTCGCTACGGAGTAGGTACGGCGTTATTCGGCCCCCGACCGGAGACCTGATTAAGCTAATCTTGACGCTATGAAAATGAA
The DNA here is from genome assembly GCA_013001905.1 of Gammaproteobacteria bacterium. Classification (GTDB taxonomy): domain Bacteria; phylum Pseudomonadota; class Gammaproteobacteria; order Steroidobacterales. The sequence goes on from JABDLC010000014.1 coordinate 38,564, forward strand.
CGAATTGAGTATCGGCTTTGTGGGCGGCGGCAATATGGCGCAGGCGATCATCCGCGGGCTGCTCGCCGCGGGTCACCGACCCGACCGCCTGTACGTGTCTGACCCGTCCGCAGAGTCGAGACAGGCGCTGGCGGAGATGCACGGCAATATCCGGCTGCAGAACGACAACGCTGAGCTTGCGGGACTGTGCGATGTGCTCGTCCTTGCCGTGAAACCGCAGGTACTTCCCGACGTCGCACGACAGCTGGCAACAACCGAGCGGGCCGCATCACAACTGGTGATTTCGATTGCCGCAGGCGTCACGATGGCGTCCCTGCGCGGCTGGTTCAGCGACAGCAAGCGCATCGTGCGTGTCATGCCGAACACGCCTGCACTGATAGGTGCCGGCATGGCGGGGCTGTACGCTGACCATGACCTCGACTCCATTGCCCGCGGCTGGGCTGACTATGTGATGGAAGCGACGGGCGAATCCCTGTGGGTTTCAGACGAGGCTCTGATTGATGCCGTGACCGCTGTGTCAGGCAGCGGCCCCGCCTATTTCTTTCTGGTTATGGAAGCCATGCAGGAAGTCGCCATGGAGATGGGCTTTGATGAACAGCAGGCACGCTTGTTGACTACCCGCACCGCCGCCGGCGCAGGTCTGCTCGCAAGCGCGTCCGACGAATCCGCTGCCGTGCTGCGTGAGCGCGTCACCTCACCCGGCGGCACCACGGCCGCTGCGCTCGAACAACTTGAGCAGGGCGGCATCCGTGATATCTTCCGCAAAGCCCTGAACGCTGCGCAAAAACGTGCTGTTGAACTTGGCAAACACGAGCTCGGCGACAGCTGAGTCGGCATCGCTAACCAGGAACTGAATTTTCCATGCAATCCGGACTGCTGTACCTGATCGACACGCTGGCAGGGCTCTATCTGATCGCAATCGCGCTGCGGCTCGCGATGCAGTGGGTGCGCGCAGACTGGCGCAATCCCATTGTGCAGTTCGTCGTTAATGTGACCAACCCGTTAATTGTGCCGCTGCAGAAAATACTGGTGCCGATTTACAAGCTCGACACCGCAACCCTGGTCGTGCTGATAGCACTCCAGCTGGCACTCCTCAGTCTGCTTACCTGGCTGTCGCTGCCGGCCATGCCGCCGTTCCCGACGCTGCTCTGGGCCGCACTCTTACGCAGCCTGGAGCTTATTCTTAACACCTACTTCTACGTGATCTTCGGCTACATTTTGCTGAGCTGGATTTCGGGCGGCAGCTACAATCCGTCGCTCGCGATGCTGAGCACTATGCTGCGTGATATTGCTGAGCCGGTACTCGCCCCTGTTCGCCGCGTGATACCGCCGATCTCCGGCTTTGATCTGTCACCGATCTTTGTACTAATCGGTATCCAGTTCCTGCTCCGCACTCTCTGACGGCACCGGCGTTGCCGGGGCATCCTGCAACTCAGTTTGCTGCAGTTCACTTTGCTGTAATTGATTTTTGATGGCAGCAACAGTGTCCGCATTGACTTCGCCGCGCCACGTCGCCGTCACGCCGGCATCGGCAGAATACGCGAGAATAGTTGGCTGCCCGTCTATGGGCAGACCGGCGCTCTCAGCGAACGACTGCAGCCTCTTGATATACAGCACGGCGCCCTGCTCCGGCGGGATCAGGCCTTCATAGGTTTCGCCGATTGCACGGCGGATCAGCCCTTTGACAAAGAACGGCGGGCTCTCCATGACGGCGAAATGCCAGGCAAGCACTTCGTCAGGCAATGCGTCAGCCTCTAGCAGCGACTGATGCCAGCGGATCAGTTCCTCACCCTGCCAGGTGCCGTTATCCTGATCTTTCGCAATGCCGAGAAAAACCAGGTGAGTGCCGTCACCCTGTATATCATCGGGGAAAACGAAATCCTGTTTCGCGAAATTGACCGCTTCTACCCGCTCAAACGCCACAGCTGAAATCGTTAGCGACAGCAGCACGACGGCCATACCGGCACGTGCAATTTTTCCTGATGTAGTCATTAGTTTTAGTCTCGCTCTTCGTTGCGCAGTCTGATGATGTCTCCGTTTGAGACGTACAGCAGATCTGCCACCTTGCGGATCAGGTATTCCTCGTATTTGTCCAGCCGGTCATCCGCGAGCGCTGTGCGCCATAGCAATCGCACGACCTCAAGCTTCTGCTCGTAATCGAGACTGTCGTGGAGCGCGCGCGTAAAGTCGAACAGACAAACCGATTCATCCATCGCCTTCGCTGCACGATCCATGAGCGCTCCGGCCTCCGCTTCCGTCAACTCAAAATGGGTGGCGAGGAAGCCACGGATAGCAAGCTGTTCGTCCGATGACTCATCGAAATCCGCCCGCGCCATTTCCAGCAGCAGGGCCGCAAGCGCAAGTTGTTGCCGCTCATCAGGATCAGTCGCGCTTTCTGCGTAGGCGCGATCAGCAAGCAGTATGTTTTTGATTCTACCCAGCATCGCTCTATAGACAGTTATTCTGCATCGGCGTTCGAGTCATTTTTTTAACCTAAACGCTCGACCAGTATTCGTCGCAAATCAACCAGATGGCCGTGAAAAAAGTGCCCTGCGCCCGGCACCATTACAAGCTCCGGGGCAGGCTCTCCGTCACTGGCGCAACTCGCCACGAACGCTTGCACATCAGCCGCCGGCACCACGTCATCCGCTTCGCCCTGCACGATCAGCCATGGCATGACAGGCCTCTGCGCCAGGGCGGCCCCAAGTATATTGACCGCGGGCGCAATACTGATCAATCGCGAGGCCTCAGCCGCCGCCGCAGCCCGCGCGGCGATCACGCCGCCGAAAGAAAAGCCCGCCAGCCAGATCTCGGCGGCCGGCCACTCTGCTCTGACCCAGTCACACACGGCCAGCAGATCATCGACCTCGCCATCGCCGTCGGCATACTCGCCGGCACTTGCACCCACACCGCGAAAATTAAAACGCAGCGCCGCCATACCGAGATCATTCATAGCGCGCGCCAGCGTATGCACAACCTTGTTGAGCATGGTGCCCTGATACAGCGGGTGCGGATGACACACGACGGCAACACGCGCCGGCGCAGTGGCCTCTTCCGGCGTCTCCAGCATCGCTTCGAGCTGACCCGCCGGGCCGGGGAGTTGCAACAGTTGCTTGTGAGGTGCCTTGGCCATATCGGGAGGCAATACTATAAGATGCGTAGCAACTCGTCATTGCGAGATGCAATTGTCAGGGAGCCATGGATGAAAATCACTTCAGAGAACTTTGCGCAGAATGAACGCATTCCAGAACGATGCGCGTTCGGCATACCGTGCCCGGAGGAACACCTGAAGCTCGGGGATAACCGCAACCCGCAACTCACCTGGACAGATCTGCCGGAAGGCACCCGGTCACTGGTGCTTATCTGTGTCGACACCGACGTGCCGTCATCAATGGATGACTTCAATAAAGAAGGCCGCACGATACCTGCGGAATTACCACGCGTACCGTTTATCCACTGGGTAATGACCGACATTCCGCCCACCGACGGCTCGCTTGCTGAAGGCGAATGCTCCGACGGCATCACAGCGGGAGGCAAGGACGCGCCACCGGGACCGGAGGGGTCCAGACAGGGTATAAACGATTACACAGGGTTCATGACCGGCGATGAGAGCATGGCGGGA
>JABDLC010000065.1 GCA_013001905.1 Gammaproteobacteria bacterium
CGAGTCACCCGACATCAGTGGATCCTGAACGCAGCCTTAATCGCGAGGGAACTGATAATCAGCAGGATAAAATACGGCGCTGCCCAGCCACGCAGCCACGCCGGCCCGATGTGCAGCAACTGCTGCGACTCAATGCCCAGATACAGTTCGTTGACTGACGCGTTGTCTTCGAGATAGCCGGCCGGGTTGGCAATCAGTGCGTTCCACCAGAGCTTTTTATGCATCACCGGCGCAGGGGCGGGCAGCGGCAAGACAACGAAGGTTTCGTCCACGGTGCCGACCGGCAGTTGCGCGTTCTCAGCGGGCCAGATCGCCACATATCCTTCAGTATTGGCATCACTGTGATCTGCGGGTGCCAGCGCCAATGCTGTGGCGGGCGCCGTGCTGACGGTAATAGCGTTGCCTGCGTCCGGCAGGATGTAACCGAACTGGTTGCTGACCCACACGATAATGGCCAGTGCCGGCAATGATCCGCCCAGTGCCGGCCAGAGCACGGTGCCGAAATGCCGGAGGGAGGCGCGCAGTGACGCTGTAATCAGCGGTGCGACTTCGTTGAATTCATGCCCGTCATAACTGCTGAGTGCGCGGCGGGTTGTCAGGGCGTCGGCTTTGGCTTCGCTCACGCGAGTCTGATTCGACAACAGCCAGTAGCCGGCCATCGACAGCGCGCCGGTAATCACGGCCCACAGTGCAAGACGCGGCAGGGGAGGCAGGAAGTCGAGCAGGTTATCGATAGCCGTCAGAAGCGGCCCTGGCAGGTCGAACAGGCCCATATTCAGGTGCTGGAGTGTTGCTCGTCCGTCGGCGTGTCCGCGGTTGCCTGGTGTGCTGCCGATTCACCCGTGGTGCCGCCGGCCGCTGCTGCTTCGGCTTCTTTCTGCGCCTTGCGTTTGCGCAGCATGATGCGCACCGGCCAGATCAGGATCACGCCGAGTGCCAGCACGACGCCGACAATCAGGCCCCACAACGCGCCGAGCAGGCTAATGCCTGCACCCGGGCCCACGTAGGCCAGTGATGTCAGCGGCGTCAGCCCTGCGCCGAGCACGATCAGCAGTGCAAGGTGTTTTCTGATGGGCTGCATAGTTTGGGGGCTCCGTTTTCCTGTGTTCTTATCAACGGTTGGGGAGAAGTATACCCGCTGAAAGCGGGGGTGGGGCGGCACGGTACTGGGATTATGTGAATCGCCGCGATCGTTGCATACTGGCGCTGTACGGGAGCGTGGGTATCGCATGGATATAGAAAAAGCATCTTTTATCGGGTTGCTGCTGGTGGTCTCGGCAGCCTTTGTCGTGCTGTTATTTGATTTCCTCCAGCCGGTGTTTTGGGCGGCAACGCTGGCCGTGTTGTTTCACCCGGCCCACCGGCGCCTGATGGTGCTGCTGAAAAAAAGACGCACACCGGCCGCACTGCTGACGCTGTTGTTGATCTGTATCACGGTGTTGCTGCCGGCATGGTTTATTTCTGCTGCGCTGGTTAACGAAGCTTCGACGCTCTACAAGGCTATTCAGAGCGGCGAGATTGATCTGTCGCGCGCCGTCGAGTGGTTGCGCAACACCGCGCCGGCGGTCACCGAATTTCTCGCCGGCCTTGGCATCACGCCGGAAAAAATCACCGAAAGCGTCTCGTCGGCGGCTGTCGTCAGCGGTCAGTACGTCGGCTCGATGGCGGTCACAACCGGTCAGAACATCGCGCGCTTTAGCATCAATTTCTTGCTGATGATTTACATTCTGTTCTTTTTTATCCGTGAAGGAGAGCGGCTGCTGGAAATCCTGATCATCGCCATGCCGTTCGGCGATGCACGTGAACGGGCGCTGTTGACAAAATTCGCCGAGGTATCGCGGGCGACGGTGAAAGGTACGCTGGTAATCGGGTTGATTCAGGGCGGGCTGGGCGGCCTGATTTTCTGGATGCTAGGGATTCAGGGCGCGGTGTTCTGGGGCGCTGTCATGGTGGTCTTGTCGCTTATCCCTGTTGTTGGTGCGAGTTTCGTGTGGGCGCCGGCGGCCATCATCATGCTCGCCAGCGGTGAATACATCGACGCGGCTATTCTGGTGGTGTTCGGTGTGTTGGTGATCGGGCTGGTCGACAACGTGTTGCGTCCGATCCTGGTCGGTCGCGATACGCGGATGCCGGACTATCTGGTGTTGCTGTCGACGCTGGGAGGTCTGAGCGTGTTCGGCCCGTCCGGGATTGTGATGGGGCCCATCATCGCGGCGCTGTTTCTGGCGATCTGGGTCATGTTTGCCGAGGAGCATGCCGGGCGCACGCTGCATGAGTTTCTCGATCGCTCGCCCTGACGGGTGATCGCGGACCGGTTCAGTGCGGGGTGTCGTGTGCCAGGTGCGCGATGGTCGCGAGGCTGCGTTGTTCGCCTTTCAACATCCGGTCTTCAATGCCCAGCAGAATCGGATCGGCATGGTTGCGATAGATATTGATCTTCGCGTTGAAGACCGTGTGACAGAGGCCGTGCTTGTCCTCAATGGTCATCTTGCGAATGGTGAAGGTGCCGTTGCCCGACGGCTCGCCGGTGAGGTAGCACTTGATCGACTCAATCGCTTCGCCGGAGAGTTCCAGGCCGTTCAGGTCGGACAAATTGGTCTGGGCGAGATCGATAAACGCCACGGAGTCGAGTTCGATGCGCGTATCCGGTTCATCGCCCTGCAGTACCGCCTGAAAGTCGCCGACCAGTACCTGGCCGGGTAACGCGCGTTCACTCATCCGCGCCAGCTCGATCGTGACGTCGCCGACAATGTCGCTGAACACGGTCGGGTTAAGGCCTTCGGCCTGATGGAATTCGTAACAGCTGCCGACATGAAACGCAGTCCGCAGAATTGGTACGGAGCGATTGTGAGCCTTGCGCCGCGCAATGGCATTGTCGGCCAGCACCAGATGCATCAGGTGGTAGAGATTGGTATTGGCGCTGACGCCCAGATCGCGGTTCCAGATGTAAAAACCGTCACCGGTGCTTGAGCGCGCAAAGCGCACGTTCACTTCCTTATCGAGCATCTTGTTGTGCGCGGAATTCAGTGAGTACGACAGGCTGTTAAGCTGAGTCATCTGTTCGAACGGGCTGAGCAAGCTAAAGCCGACAATATCGAACAGAGCGACAGCGCGGTTTTGTACGTAGCGCACGCCGTAACGTGTGACCAGTTTTTCAATGATGCGGGTTTCACTCGCAGAGCCGCTGAGCGGGCTGCGCAGCTTGCGCCGGCACGGCTCGACGCCGAGCAGATGGGCCGCATTATCGATCTGGCGATTACTGAGCTGTCGCCGCCGCGCCAGCAGTTCCATTACAAAATTGGCGGCATCCTGATTGGTGCCTTCGGTATCGTCGCAGTGCGCCCCGAGCGCGAACTCGGCGACGGTATAGTGCGGCACAATCAGCAATTCGATTTCGGTATTGCGGGCGCTCCAGCCCAGAATGAAATTACGCCCCAGTCCCCAGAGGGAATGAAGTTCGCGATCGAGTTCGATTATGTTGCTACGCTCAGCAAGACTAAGAACATCGAGATCGCTATTAAGATCCGCCCACAGGTCTTGGCCTGTAAGGCTTAGATACGTCGTGTCGACGCTACCACGCATCGCTGTCACCCAAATAACCCGTATGCATCATACCTCTAAAAGACTTAATCTAGCCCCTGTTTTAACAGTAGCGCAGGTTGGCCGGACGGCCCCGCGACCGGTGATTCCGTGACAGACATTTCCTCCCAGGCACTCGACGCACTGAAGGCCGCAGTGGGCCCGCAGGGTTGGCTCGACGACCCGGATGCGCTCGCGCCGTACCTGACGGAGTGGCGGGGTATCTACAGCGGCTGCACGCCGCTGCTGGTCGCGCCCGCCAGCACCGCCGAAGCATCAGCCGTGCTGCGCGTCTGTGCAGAACATGACATCGCCGTGGTGCCACAGGGCGGTAATACCGGATTGGCCGGTGGCGCTATACCCGGATTGCAGTCGCGTCCGGAAATCCTGCTCAGCAGCCGCCGTCTGAACCGGGTGCGCAATATCGACCCGGCCAACTTCACCGTCACCGTCGAAGCCGGCGTCGTGTTGGCGGAGTTACAGCAGCGTGTCGCTGCTCAGGAGCTCTACTTTCCTCTCAGTCTGGCTGCGGAGGGCAGCTGCCAGATCGGCGGTAACCTGTCGACGAACGCCGGCGGCACGAATGTACTGCGCTACGGGAACAGCCGTGATCTGGTGCTCGGGCTCGAAGTCGTGTTGCCGTCGGGTGAAGTCTGGGACGGGCTCAGCGGATTGCGCAAAGACAACACCGGTTACGACCTGCGCCACTTGTTCGTCGGTGCCGAAGGCACGCTCGGCTTTATCACTGCCGCCACGCTGAAGCTGTTTCCGGCGCCGCGCAGTCGCGCAACCGCATGGCTTGCAGTCGCGGACCCGGATGCGGCGGTTGCGCTCTACAGTGCTGCCCGACGTCATCTCGGCGAAGAAATGGTGGCGTTCGAGCTGATGGCCGGCAACGCTGTCGACATGGTGCTGGCGCACATTCCCGGCACCCGCGCGCCGCTGGATGCTGAGGCAGGCGGCGGACAGCCTCCATGGTGCGTGCTGATCGAATTCACCAGTGCCGGCGAACAGGCCGTGCTTGACGCACAGTTGCTTAGCTTCCTCGAGCAATGCATGAGTGACGGACTTGTCGCGGACGGGGCCGTGGCCGCGAGTGATGCACAGCGCGAAGACTTCTGGCGCGTGCGGCACGGCATCTCGGAAGCGCAGAAACATGCGGGCGGCAGCATCAAGCATGATGTGTCGGTGCCGGTGTCGCGCATGGCGGAATTCCTGGCCACGGCCAACAGTGTGGTGGCGGAACAGGTGCCCGGGATACGGCCGGTGCCGTTCGGGCACCTCGGCGACGGTAACGTGCACTACAACCTGAGCCAGCCGCCCGACATGGATACCGACACCTTTCTCGCACGGCGCGCTGAGGTGAATCGTGTGGTACACGAGCTCGTCACCGGCATGGGCGGCAGCTTCAGCGCAGAGCACGGGATCGGCTACCTGAAGGCGGCCGAGCTGGCGCGGCTGAAAGACCCGGTGGCGCTGGCTGCCATGCGCGCGATCAAGCAGGCGCTGGACCCGCAGGGCATCATGAATCCCGGCAAAGTACTGCCGCTGCCAGACGCCGACTAACGCGTGTACAATTGCGCGCTTTCAAGCGGTTAGCGGTAGTTTTTCATGAGCGAGCAGGATAATTCCCGGCGTCGTTATTCCAGTCTGGTCGTGGACGGTGTCGAGCAGGCACCGAGTCGCGCGATGCTGCGTGCTGTGGGTTTCACCGATGCGGACTTCAAAAAGAGCCAGATCGGCATCGCGTCGACCTGGAGCATGGTCACGCCCTGCAATATGCACATCGACAAGCTGGCTGATGAGGCCGAGCGTGGCGTGAATGAAGCGGGCGGCAAGGCTGTTCAGTTCAACACGATCACCGTGTCCGACGGCATCTCGATGGGCACGCCCGGAATGCGTTACTCACTGGTCTCCAGAGAAGTCATCGCGGATTCCATTGAAACTGTGGTCGGCGGCGAAGGCTTCGACGGCTTCGTCGCGATCGGTGGCTGTGACAAGAACATGCCCGGCTGCATGATGGCGATGGCGCGCTTAAACCGGCCGTCTGTGTTTGTGTACGGCGGCACGATTCAGCCCGGCCCGGAACGCCGTGACATTGTGTCGGTGTTCGAGGCAGTGGGCGGCGTTGCCAGCGGCAAGGTCAGCGATGCGGAGCTGCTGGAAGTGGAGCGCACGGCGATCCCCGGCCCCGGTTCCTGCGGCGGCATGTACACAGCGAATACGATGGCCTCTGCCATCGAAGCGCTGGGCATGAGCCTGCCCAACAGTTCGGCACAGGACGCCATTTCCTCCAGCAAACTCGCGGACTGCGAGCGGGCCGGACAGGCTGTGGTCGAACTCGTCAATAAAGATATCAAGCCGCGCGACATCATGACCCGTGAGGCATTCGAAAACGCCATTACGGTCGTCATCGCGCTCGGCGGTTCGACCAACGCCGTGCTGCACATGCTTGCAATTGCGCGCGAGGCAGGTGTGCCGCTGGAACTGGATGACTTCACCCGGATCGGCGCCCGTGTGCCGCTGGTGTCGAACCTGAAGCCCAGCGGCAAGTATTCGATGTCCGAACTGATCGAGATCGGCGGCATCCGGCCGCTGATGAAGCGACTGCTTGATGCCGGGCTGCTGCACGGTGACTGTCTGACGGTGTCGGGCCGGACGCTGGCAGAGGATCTGGCGGGTGTGGCGGATTATCCCGCGGGTCAGGACATCATTTACCCACTTGATAATCCTGTGAAGAAAGATTCTCACCTTGTTGTTTTATATGGAAATCTTGCCCCAGAGGGCGCGGTGGCGAAAATTACCGGCAAGGAAGGCGTCAGCTTCACGGGCACGGCCAAAGTGTTCAGCTCGGAAGAAGAGGGGCTGCAGGCCATCCTGGACGGCCGGGTTGTGGGCGGCGATGTCGTGGTTATTCGCTATGAGGGCCCGAAAGGCGGCCCCGGCATGCGCGAAATGCTGAGCCCGACCGCGGCCATTATGGGTAAAGGTCTGGGTGATCAGGTGGCATTTATTACTGACGGCCGGTTTTCCGGCGGCAGTCACGGCTTCGTGGTCGGTCACGTCACGCCGGAAGCGGCTGTGGGCGGCCCCATCGCACTGATCGAAGACGGCGACGAGATCACGATTAACGCGGAAACGCGCATGATCGATGTCGCCGTGGACGATGCCGAAATGGCCGCGCGTCGCGAACGCTGGCAGCCGCCGGCGCCGAAAGCAAACCCGGGCGTGCTGACCAAGTATGCGCGGCTGGTCAGCTCGGCCTCGGAAGGGGCCATCACGGGCGGCAGCAGTGACTGACAGCGACCAATCCATCCGCTGGGTCGTCCTGAAATTCGGCGGCACCAGCGTCGCTTCCGCGGCCAACTGGAGCATCATCCGGGACCTTGTTAAAGAGCGACTGGACGAACAGCTGCGTGTGCTCGTCGTGCATTCCGCCGTGGGCGGCATCAGCAATATGCTGGATCAGGTCATGGCTGAGGCCACCCAGGGCGACCCCGCCCCATTGTTGGCAGACATCAGCGAACGCCACCTTGCGCTGGCTGCTGACCTCGGGCTGGACGGCCCGGCGCTGCTGGGCGACTACCTGACAGAGCTGGAGCAATTGCTGGCCGGCGTGCGTCTCGTGCGCGAGGTCAGTCCGCGCGTCCACGCCAAAATCATGGCCATGGGTGAGCTGTTGTCGACGAAGATGGGCGCCGCGTACCTGAATGCGGAGGGCATCCCGACGCACTGGCAGGATGCACGCGAATCGATGTGTTCCGTTGATGTGCCGGGTGCCTCCGAGCGTGCTGCGTTTTTGTCAGCCACCTGTGAGCACACGGCTGATCCGCGGTTGCAGGCGGAGCTGGCGGCGCGCGACGGCGTCGTCCTGACGCAGGGTTTTGTGGCCCGCAATTCGCGGGACGAGACCGTGCTGCTCGGCAGGGGCGGGTCAGACACGTCGGCCGCGTATTTTGCCGGTCGCCTGCAGGCAGAACGCCTCGAAATCTGGACCGATGTGCCGGGCATGTTCAGTGCCGATCCGCGGGCTGTGCCGGGTGCACGACTGCTGAAAGCGCTGCGTTATGAAGAAGCGCAGGAAATTGCATCGACGGGCGGAGCGGTGTTGCATCCGCGCTCGATTTCGCCCGTGCGACGCGCGGGCATACCCTTGTGGATACGCTGCACCGCGCGCCCGGATGCGACCGGCACCGTGATTGCGCAGGAAGCGGGTGACGATGCGCCGCGGGTGAAGGCCATTTCCAGTCGCGATGGCATCACGCTGGTGTCCATGGAAACGCTCGGCATGTGGCAGCAGGTCGGGTTCTTGTCTGAAGCTTTCAAGTGCTTCAGTGATCTCGGATTGTCGATCGATCTCGTATCGACATCCGAGAGCAATGTCACCGTGACGCTGGACCCGAGCGCGAACTCGATGGACGCCAGCATGCTTGAGCGTCTGGAACAAAATCTCGCTCGCCTGTGTCGGGTGCGCATCCTGCAGGATGTGTCGGTCGTCAGCCTCGTGGGGCAAAAGATCCGCGCGATGCTGCATGAGATCGGCCCGGCCCTCGAAGTGTTTCAGGAAAATCAGATCCACTTGCTGAGTCAGGCAGCCAGCGACCTCAACCTTAGTTTTGTGGTTGATCATGATCAGGCAGCGCGACTGGTGCAGAACCTGCACTCCACGCTCATCAAGCCACCGCGCACCGACAGCGTATTCGGCGAAACCTGGGAAGAGCTCGCCCGTGAGGATGCGACGGCAGAGACGGACGTCGGCGAAATGCCCTGGTGGGCAGAGCGGCGTGACGAACTGCTGGCGATCGCCGGCAAAGAACAATCAGCGTATGTGTACAGTCGTGACTCAGTAGCCGCGGCCGTTGCGCGTCTGCGCGCTCTGGATTCGGTTGATCAGGTGTTTTACGCGATCAAGGCGAACTCCAACCCCGACATTCTGCGGACCGTCAATGAAGGCGGGCTGAATTTTGAAGTGGTGTCACCGGGAGAGATTGATCTCATTCTGGAGTTGTTCCCGGATATTGATCGCGAGCGTATCCTGTTTACGCCGAATTTCGCGCCGCGTGAGGAATACGAGTATGGCTTCAAGCAGGGGATCCGGGTCACGCTGGACAACCTGCATCCGTTGCGCGAGTGGGGCGACATCTTTCGCGGGCAGAACGTATTTCTCCGTCTCGACACGGGGCAGGGGCGTGGTCATCACGAACACGTCAAAACAGCCGGTGTGCACTCGAAGTTTGGTATCCCGTTGTTCGAGCTCGATGAAGCGCAGCAACTGCTGGATGACTGTGGCGCGCAGGTCGTCGGTCTGCATGCACACACCGGCAGCGGTATTCTGCAGGCTGACAATTGGGAAGAAGTGGCGACCGCGCTCGGCGATGCCGCGCGGCGTTTTCCGACCGTACGCTATCTCGATATCGGCGGCGGGCTGGGTATCCCCGAAAAGCCCGGCCAGCAGCCGCTCGACATGGCGGCATTTGATGCGAGTCTGGCATCCGTCAGGGATCACGTCGGTGATTGCGAGATCTGGCTCGAGCCGGGTCGCTATGTCGTTGCTCAGGCCGGTGTATTGCTGGCGACCGTGACGCAGACCAAAGGTAAAGGCGATGTGCAGTATGTGGGCATCAGCACCGGCATGAATTCGCTGATTCGCCCGGCTCTTTACGGCGCCTACCATGAGATCGCCAATCTCACCCGCCTGGGTGAGGCGGCCGGTGATATTGTTAACGTCGTAGGCCCGATCTGCGAGACCGGTGACCGGCTCGGTTCTGACCGTTTGTTACCGGTGACCCGGGAAGGTGACGTGCTGCTGATCGCCAATGCAGGCGCCTACGGCTATGTGATGAGCTCCCGCTACAATCTTCGGGAGCCCGCAGTTGAGGTGATGATTTAGCGTTCGGGCACTGAACGCGATACAGGAGTCAGAACAATGCTGAAACGCTTTGCCGAAGTACGATGGGTTTTGGTGATAGTTGCGATTGTCATGCCTGCCTGGGCGCAGAACCCGCCGGCGGGGATGCCGTCGCAGGCGGATATGCAACGCATGATGCAGCAGGGCCAGATAATGGCTGCATGCATGGCAGAAATCGACCAGAGTCGCATCGAGGCGATTTCGCGCGAAGCGGAAGCCGTGAGCGATGAGATTGATGCGCTTTGCAAGCAGGGCGATGAGTCGGGAGCGTTGCAAACCGCGATCGATTTCAGCAAGAAGATGGCGGCAGATCCGACTGTGAAGAAGCTGCGTGACTGTTCCGCGGGAATGCAGGACATGCTGGCCGGCATCATGCCGAATATCGACCCCGCCGCCGGCGCAGATGACAGTGGCGGCATTTGCGACTGAATAACCGCTTTGTAGTGTCCCTGCAGATTCCTGCAGATGAATTCCGCCGCCTGTACGAAGGGTCGGCGAACACGGTCGTGTCCCGTGATCAGGTCACCGGTCGCTCCGTCCGGTTTCCGGCCAATGTGTTGCGTCAGTTCGTTGAGTCGGGCGGCGTATTCGGGCGCTTTGAAATCGAGACGGATGCTGACAACCGGCTGCAGACGATTCGCCGCGTGCAGGGCGAGGGAAGCAGGGCATGAGTGATTCATGGACGGAGCCGCAGTTTGATCGTATTGCACTGCTGACGATCGATGTGCAGGCCGACACGCTCGATGGCCAGCCGTTCGAAATTCCCGGCACCTCGGACGCGCTGCCGCGGATTGCGGCGTTGTGTGATGCATTTCGTGCACGGTCACGACCGCTGGTGCACGTGCTGCGGCTGTATCGGCCCAACGGCTCGAATGCGGAGTTGTGCCGGCGCGGCCCGTTGCAGGCCGGCCAGCAGTTTTTTCTTGCCGGGCAGCCGGGCCGGCTGATCGCGCCGGAGTTGTTGCCGCTCGACGCGGCAGAGCCCGATGACGACAGCCTGCTCAAGGGCCGTCTGCAGGCGCTCGGTCCTGCCGAATGGTACAGCTACAAACCTCGCTGGGGCGCGTTTTACGGGTCCGGGCTTGAGGCCCATTTGCAGGCACTCGGCATCACGACCGTCGTGATCGCCGGTTGCAACTACCCCAACTGCGTGCGCGCGACCGTCTACGAGGCGAGTGCGCGCGACTTCCGGGTGGTGGCAATCACGGACGGTATTTCCAATTTCACCGAGCACGGCTGGGCAGAACTGGAGAGCATCGGAATCAATATCCTGAGTGCGAATGACGTTATCGCCGGGATTGATCAGACGTGAATAGATCATGTCAGTAATAAGCCGCAGGCAATTCACGACCGGCCTGATTGCCGGCGGTCTGAGTGCTCAATGGGGCCCGGCGTTCTCGTACCCGGATCGCGCGCAGATTGAGTCGCTCAAAGACGTACTCAATGTGCAGCATCTCGATCGCGCGGCACGCGCCGCAATGACGCCTGAGGCGTATCACTTTGTTGCCGGCGCTGCGGACGACGGGCTCACGCGTGATGCGAACCGGGCCGCGTGGGAACGCGTGCGGATCCGGCCGCGGCGATTGGTTGATGTCAGCGAGATTACGACTGACGTCGAACTGCTCGGCGACCGTTACGAATCACCGGTCATACTCGCACCGGCGGGCAATCAGCTCAAAGTGCATGCCGACGGTGAAATGGCGACCGCACGCGCGGCGGCTGCCGAAGGGCATTTGCTGATTGCGGCACAAATGGCCGATACGCGCATCAGTGAGATGGCGGCCGCCGGCGGGCCGCTCTGGTTTCAGTTGTACCCGACCAAGCAGCGCGAATTCATGTTGTGGCTCGCCGAACAGGCCTCAAATGCCGGTTGCCGGGCGCTGGTGCTGACCATCGATGGTCCGACGCGCGGTAATCACGAAGCAGAACGCTGGTTCACCATGCATCGTGATAAATCAGTGCCGCGTTCGCGAGCCCGGCTGGCTAACTTCGAAGGTTACGACGGCCGAGCCGGTGTCGGTGATCCCACGTTTAGCTGGGACGATGTGCAATGGCTCACTGAACAGGTTGCATTACCTTTATTCCTGAAAGGGATCGTGACGCATGAAGATGCGCGTTTGTGCCGGCGCGCGGGCGTCGCGGGACTCATCGTATCCAACCACGGTGGGCGACAGGAAGGTAACGGTCGCGGCACCGCCGAGGTCTTGCCGGAAATTGTGGCGGCTGTCGATGGCCGCATGCCCGTGTTACTCGACGGGGGTATCCGCCGCGGCGCCGATGTATTCAAAGCATTAGCGATGGGTGCGGATGCCGTGTGCATTGGCCGCCCTTATCTCTGGGGGCTCGGTGCCTTCGGCGAAGCGGGCGTCAGCAAGTGCCTGCAGATACTGCAGTCAGAGCTGGAGCGCACGATGCGCTACGCCGGCACGCCGGCACTCGGTGATATCAGTCCGGTGCACATACAGCGCCCCTGAGTGCAATCCGGACCAGGGGATTAAGTCGAATCCGAGTGCTCTGCAATAGGCCGGATTCTGGCGCTTTTTGACAGTCGGCACGCTATTCTGGGACTATGCATCGGCGCTGCCGGCCCGGCGGGTGCAACTACACCAAACTGTAAAGTGGTATTGATGAGAAAAATTCTTGGGATTCTTGCTGTCGCTATTGTTTCTGCAGCAATTACCGGTGGCTCGATCTGGTATATCTATGAAGACAAATACGTCTTCAGCACCTCTTATGAAATAAAGCTGTGGTGGGAGAACTGGACCGACCAGTTCGAAGAACGCATCGTGCTTGCTGAGCAGCAGCCGAAGGGCAATCCGTATAAAAAGCCTTATGTTTTTAATGATGATAATGACTGGTTCACGCACAAACTGCCTTCCTGGCAGGTTGCGTTGCAGGATCTGGTCGGCAAGCCCGGGCTCAACTATCTTGAGGTCGGCGTTTATGAGGGCCGCTCGGTGCTCTGGATGCTTGAGAACGTGCTGACGGATCCGACCAGCACCGTGACCGGCATCGATATTTTCTATGAAATGGACGGTCGGTATTCCGAATCGCTCAAACAGCGCTATCTCAGCAACATCGAGCTGGCGGGTGCGGCGGACCGGACGATGACCGTGGTCGGCTGGTCACAGGAAAAGCTGCGTGAACTGCCGCTTTATAACTACGACATCGTGTATGTGGATGCGTCACACCGCGCGCCCCAGGTGCTCGAGGACCTGATACTCGTGCATCGCTTACTGAAGGTCGGCGGCATACTGATACTGGACGATTATCGTCACTGGATGCACAGGCCGCCGATGACCCGCCCGAAAGCGGCGGCCGACACGTTTATGGAGTTCTACGCCAATCAGTACGAGATTCTGCACATCGACTATCAGGTCATTCTGCGCAAGCTCGAACCGGACTCAATCTAGCATCACCGTCTAAGCAGCGTCAGCGTGCTCTGCGGCGACGGTCGCGTAGCCGCCGAGTTGTTTGTGCAGGCTTTGAATCAGCTCTCGTAGCGTACCGGTCAGCAGCACGAAGCTCGCGTCCTGCAGCGCCAGCGGGTCTTCTTCATCGCTGACGTCCGCCGGGTCTGTAGCCGGAAAGCTGAGTTTGCTGATGGCGCCGTCTTCGGCCAGCACAAAGCTGAGCAGTTCGTTGTATTCCATGCCCAGATGCGTGAGTTTCATGCCGTCGATAACGTGTTGGCGTACCGTGTTGTCGGCGAGGTTGGTGTTGCGCCAGTTGGCAGTCGCTTTTTCCTCGCTGAGGTCCTGCATGCGGCATTCACTGCCGATCGTCAGACCCGGCACCTGTTCGCCGAGAAACACCGAATTCAGTAAATCGCCGATCGGCTGGCTGAAGGCCAGCGGCGTAAACTCGAATCCTTCCAGCGTTGCGCGCAGCAGGTCGATAAAACGTTCGGCCTTGCTGACGCTGGCGGCATCGATGCCGAGCAGTTTATCGGCGTGCAGATAAAACCCGTCGATCCGTTCTGACTTGGTAAGCGCCTTCGGCAGCAATTCATCACGTGTTTCTTCTTTCAGGCGGCGCAGTTGCCGGCGGGATGGCTCTTCCTGCATGCGCTCACGGAACTCCGCGATGCGGGTTTCGAGCGCCTCGTTGATGGCCGCTGCCGGTAGCAGGCGGCTTTGCGTGCGCAGCCGCAGCAGGTCAGCGCCGCCGACACGCCGGCAATAACTAAGCTCTGCGCCTTCACGGGGCAACTGACCGGTCGGGGATTCCCAACCGGAGCGCTTGTCAGCGAGCGGGCCCACCGGCACGAACGAGCATTTGGCGAGCAACGCGGACAGCGCGGCCTCTGTTTCAGGCCAGGGGCTGCTCACGCGGTAAAAACGGACATTGCGAAACATTCAGTGATCCTTGTTATTTATTGCCATGGCGTGCGGCCAGTTCGGCTGCGATGTCTGCGAGGCAGAGGTCATTGTCTTCCAGAAGCACCAGCAAGTGGTAGACGAGATCAGCGCCCTCCGAAACGGTGCGCGCTTTGTCGCCCTGAACGGCGGCAATCGCCAGTTCGACCGCTTCCTCGCCGACCTTCTGCGCGATGTAGGGTGTCCCGCGGTTAAGCAGAGTTTTGGTGTAGCTCTTGTTGCCCGTCGACGCACGTCGCGAGCGGATGATGCTCTCCAGTTCCCGGAGAAAGTCCGTGTCTGCTGTATTCATTCAGAGTCTGACCTCAATAGTGCATTCAGCAAGGTAACGTTTCAGCTCGCCGATTTCGATAATTTGTTTGTGAAAAACACTGGCCGCCAGCGCGCCGTCAACCCGCGCCAGCCGGAAGACATCCGCAAAGTGCTCCTGCGCGCCGGCACCGCCGGATGCGATCAGCGGCACGCTGCAATTGTCACGTACCAGCGACAGCTGCTGTATATCGTAGCCCTGCCGCACACCGTCCTGATTCATACAGTTCAGAACGAATTCACCCGCGCCGCGTTGCTCGGCTTCTTTAACCCAGTCGACCGTTTCACGACCGGCCTGGCTCGTTTTGTCCGGGTCGCCGGTATTCTGATAAACACGGTAGATGCCGTCCTCATCGCGGCTGTCGATACCCACCACTACGCATTGCGAACCGAAGCGGCGAGCCAGTTCGGTAATTAGTTCCGGCCGGGCGAGGGCGGGGCTGTTAATCGAGACTTTGTCGGCACCGTAATTCAGCACCTCTTCGGCGTCGCTGAGTGTGCGTATTCCGCCCGCGACGCAAAACGGGATATCCAGCACCTCCGCAACTCGGTTGATCCAGCTGCGATCCACCGAACGGCCTTCAGGGCTCGCCGTAATATCGTAGAACACCAGTTCATCGGCCCCTTCGTCACGGTAGCGTTCCGCGAGGCCGATAATGTCACCCACGACTTCGTGATTGCGAAACTGCACACCCTTGACGACCATGCCGTCACGGACGTCGAGGCAGGGAATTATGCGCTTTGCAAGAATTGCTCTATCTCCGCAATCGTGAGTCGGCCATCCAGCAGTGCCTTGCCGGTGACCACACTGGTGACGCCGGTCGCTGCGAGCGCAGGAAACTCGGCCGCAGAACTGAGTCCGCCAGAGGCGATCACCCGTGCTTTCGGATAACGGCGTGTGCACTCGGCGTAGAGCTCCATATTCGGACCCTCCAGGGTGCCGTCTTTGGAAATATCGGTGCACAGGAAGTTGTAGGCGCCTGCAGCCATGAATTTATCCATCAGCGACCACAGTGTCTGATCGCTGCTCTCGGTCCAGCCGTGCGTTTGTACGACCGGGTCACTGTCGCCGTCGATGGTGACGTCGACGCCCACAACCACGCAATCAGGGCCCAGTTCACCGAACCAGCCGATGACCGTGTCCGGATCTTTTGCCGCCGTGGAGCCCACGACAACGCGCTCAGCACCTGCCGCAATGATGGCACGGGCCTGTTCGATCTGCCGGATGCCGCCACCGACCTGAACAGCCATGCCGACGGTCGAGGTGATTTCCGTAATCAGATCCAGATGCGCAGGGGTACCGGAGCGCGCGCCGTCGAGATCAACGACGTGCAGCGACTTGATGCCCGCGCTGTTATAGCGGCTCGCAACGGTCACCGGCGAATCCGGATATTCCGTCACCTGATTGAAGTCGCCCTTGTACAGCCGTACAACCTTGCCGCCAAGCAGATCTATCGCAGGAATTATTTCCATGGTTGTTTCATTCCTATGTCCCGTCAGTCAGCCTGTCGCAGAAAGTTGTCCAGCAGTTGCGCGCCGTGTGCGCCGGAGCGTTCCGGGTGAAACTGCGTGCCCATAAAGTTTTTGTTACGCACCACCGAGGTAAAACGGCGTCCGTAGTCAGTGGAGCCGATCGTGCCGGGAACCACATCGACGGCGTAACTGTGGACGAAGTAAAAATACCCGCCGTCAGGAATGCCGCTGAGCAACTCCGCCGTGCCGTTTTTCACCACGCGATTCCAGCCCATGTGCGGCACCGGCCGGTCAGGCGCCGGATCAAAGCGCCGCGCAGAGCCTTCGATAACGCCAAGACAGCAAGCGTCATCCTCTTCCGAGCCCTCGAACAGCAGCTGCATGCCGAGGCAAATCCCGAGCAGCGGCTGCGTCAGTTCAGGGATCAGCTGGTCAAGTTGTTTCTCGCGCAGCTTGTCCATGGCCGCCCGCGCAGCGCCCACGCCGGGCAGTATCACGCGCTCTGCCGACTGTATCGCGGCAGGGTCGCTCGTCAGTTCGCCGCGCCAGCCAAGCCTGCGCAGCGCAAACAGCAGCGACGCGATGTTGGCGCCGCCGCCGTCGATGACCGCCACTGTTTTGTCCGCGGTTGTCACGATTACAACGTGCCTTTGGTGCTCGGCAAGTCAGTCCCTTTGCGTTCCAGTGCGCCGCGCAGGGCACGACCCGTGCCTTTAAAACACGCCTCAACCATGTGGTGTGTATTTTCGCCGTCGACTTTGATCTGAATTGACGCGCCCAGCGTTTCCCCGAGCGAACGGAAAAAGTGCGGCACCAGTTCGGTCGGCAGTCCGCCGACTTCTGTGCGTGCAAATTCACCGTCGAACACGGCGTAAGGGCGGCCGCCGATATCCAGAGCAACCTGAGCCTGAGTTTCGTCCATCGGCAGCAAAAAGCCGAAGCGGCCGATGCCGCGCTTGTCACCGAGTGCGTTTTTCAGCGCTTCGCCAAGGGCCAGTGCGACGTCTTCCACTGTGTGGTGTTCATCGACCTCAAGGTCACCCTTGCAGCGAAGCCGCAGCGAAAAGCCGCCGTGGCGGGCAATCTGGTCCAGCATGTGATCAAAGAAGCCGATGCCGGTGTCGATTTCAATCGGGTCACTCGCATCGAGATCGACCGTGACCTCAATATCGGTTTCCTTGGTCTTGCGCACCACCGTCGCGGTGCGCGGTTGATCGAGTACCTGCCTCACGATCTGATTCCATGCATCCGGGTCATCCGGGTCGATGCGGAATCCGGGCACTGAGATATTGCGCGCGAACTCAAGGTCCGTCTCTCGATCGCCCACCACCAGGCTGCCCGCCCGGTCGACGTTGACGCGGTCAAAGTAATCACCGAGCAGGCCGGGCAATGGCTTGCGGCAATTGCAGCCATCGCTGTCGAAGTGCGGGCACACAAAGACTTCGTCAAAGTGCAAACCCTGCGACGCAAACAGGCTGCTGATGAAATCCTGCGTAATACGGAAGTCATCCTCAGGGAAGCTGTCGGTGCCCCGGCCATCCTGATTCGACACCATGACGAGGCTGAAGCCTGCATCGCTGAGTCGGAGCAGGGCGGGAATGACGCCGGGCACGAGTTCGATTTTGTCCAGCCGGTCGACCTGAAAGTCGTCCGGCTCTTTAACCAGCGTGCCGTCGCGATCAACGAACGCAATACGTTTGGGCTTACTCATAATTGTTTCAGACTGTCGATTAACTGATTATTTTGCGCTTCGTTACCGATGGTGATGCGCAGGCAATTCGGAACCTGCCAGCCGAAGTTACGGACCAGCACGCCGCCCTGCATGGCGAGTTCGGCAAAACGCTTGCTGTCGCTAACGCGCACTAGCAGGAAGTTGGCTTCGGACGGGTACACCTGCTCCACGCCCGGCATCGCACTCAGCGCCGCGGCAACGCGTTCCCGCTCCGCGCGCAGTGTGCTTACGCGCTCGGCAATTTCATCGCGAGCGGCGGGCGTCAGGCAGGCCTGCACGGCCTCGATGACCGGTTTAGCCAGCGCGTAAGGAGGCATCACGCAGCCGGCCATGCGCACCAGTTCCGGCGGACCGAGCAGCGCGCCACACCGGGCACCCGCAAGCCCGAAAGCTTTCGACAGGGTGCGCAGCACAACCACATTGTTGAACTCGGTTGAGTTCAGGAGCTGGTGGGTCGGGTCGTCGCTGCCGAATTCAGTGTATGCAGCGTCGACTACCACCAGTGCACGGCCGCTCAACAGCCGCGCGATCAGATCAATCTCCGCGGTCTCGAAACGATTGCCAGTCGGATTGTTAGGCGAACAGATAAACAGCACTTTGGCGTCATCCGGCCAGTTGCGCACAATGTTGTCTGCGTCGAGCGCATACCCCTGTTCGGCGAGCAGCGGAATCTCATGCACGCCGGCGCCCTGCACATCGGCATAGACACGATACATCCCGAAGGTGGGCGGGCAGATCACGATGCTGTCCTGACCCGCCGTGCAGAAGCAGCGGATTAACAAATCGATGGCTTCAGAGCTGCCCCGGGTCACCAGCGTTTGCTCTGCTGTGACACCGTAGTACTCGGCCAGTGCGGCACGCAGCGCATCCGGTTTCTCGGGCGGGTAGTGGTTGAGGTCTGCTTCCGCCGGGCTGCCCGGCGCGGGCCAGGGCGTCTCATTGGCATTCAGGCGCACCAGACCCTCGGCATAATTGGCCGCTTCATAAGGCACCAGCTGCTGAATCTCCGGCCGCGCCAGTTCGATGACAGAACCCATGGTCAGGCGTCCTGCTCGTCAAGTCGTTCGATCCGCACTTCAACTGCGCGAGCGTGGGCGTCGAGTCCTTCCAGCCGCGCCAGCGTGCTTACCGTCGGTTGCAGATTGCGCACGCCGTCGGCTGTCAGTTCCTGCACCGACATGCGTTTCTGAAAGTCCGTCACTGAAAGACCGCTGTATGCGCGTGCGTACCCGTAGGTCGGCAGCACGTGATTGGTGCCGCTGCAGTAGTCGCCCACTGCCTCCGGCGTATAGGCGCCCAGAAAAATTGAGCCGGCATTGGCAATCTGATCGAGCCATTGACGAGCATTGTCGACCTGCATAATGAGGTGCTCGGGCGCGTACGCATTCGATACGGCCAGAGCTTCCTCCAGATCGTCGACGAGCACCGTGCGGGCGTGCGCCAGCGACTGCTCCATAATCGCGCGTCGGGGCAGGTCGGGCAGTGCGGCGGCAATTTCATCATCCGCGGCGTCGGCCAGCGCTTCGCTGGTGGTGACCAGGATGACCTGTGAATCGACACCGTGTTCGGCCTGCGACAACAGATCCAGCGCGACGGCGCGGGGGTCGGCGGCTGCATCGGCGATCACCAGCACTTCAGACGGCCCGGCCGGCATGTCGAGGGCTGCGCCGGCCGGATCCGCAGCCACTTCGGTTTTGGCCGCGGTGACCCACGCGTTACCGGGGCCGAAAATCTTATCGACCTGCGGCACGCTCTCGGTGCCGTAGGCCATCGCGGCTACAGCCTGCGCGCCGCCCAGTTTGTAAATGCGATCAACACCGCATTCTCTGGCAGCCGTCAGGACGGCCGGATCTGCCGTGCCGTCCGGGCGCGGCGGCGTGCACAGGATGCGCGTCGGGCAGCCGGCGAGGGCAGCCGGAACGGCGAGCATAATCGCTGTGGACGGCAGCGGCGCAGTTCCGGCGGGCACATACAGGCCCACCGCCGGCACCGGCCGCGTAATCCGTTCGCAAACGACTCCCGCAGACGTTTCAACACTGTACGGCTCCGTGAGCTGCGCCTCGTGGTAACGCCGCACGTTCGCAATGGCGGTCTGAATAGCGGCGAACTGTTCGTCCGTCAGCTGCTTCCGGGCTGCAGCAAATTCGTCGGGTGTCACCTGCAGTTCTGTGAGCTCCGCCTTGTCGAGCCGCGCGGTAATGGCGCGCAGGGCGGCATCGCCGCCGGCCCGCACCTCGGCGAGAATTTTTTGCACGCCCGCGAGTGTCTCCGCGCCGGCGGTTACAGCCGGGCGCTGCAAGGCAGCCGTGCGTTCGGCTGCGCTGAGTTCGCTCCAGCGCACACGTTGTGCGATCTTGTTCATGCCAGCATTTTCTCAATCGGTAGCACGAGAATTGAACTCGCGCCTTTACGTTTCAGATCTTCGAGTGTTTCCCAGAATACGTTCTCCCGACATACGACATGCACGGCAACCTTGTCGTTCACCTCGTCGAGCGGCAGTACGGTTGGTGACTCAGCGCCGGGCAACAGTTCGTGTATGGCGGCCAGTGCGGAGCGTGGGGCGTGCATCATGATGTACTTGCTGCCGCGCACCTGCTGTACGCCGGCAATGCGTTCGACCAGCCGGTTTACCCACTCCGTTTTCTCCGCGGGTATATCTATCGGCGTTTGCACCAGGCACGCGCGGCTCTCCAGTATGGTCTCGCCTTCAACCAGGCGATTGGCTGCGAGTGTTCCGCCTGTCGAAACCAGGTCGCAGATCAGTTCCGCCCGGCCGAGGTTTGGCGCAATTTCAACAGCACCGCTGAACTCGATCACCTGGCCGTTGAGCTGATTACGTTTCAGGTAGTCTTCGACGATCAGCGGGTAACTCGTCGCAATCGTCTGGCCGTCGATATCGGTAATCGCCTGGAGGTCGCCGTCTTCGGGGTAGGCAAATGCCAGACGACAGTGGCCGAAATCGAGCGGCTGCAGCATTTTGAAAGGCGCGTCATCGCCTGCGGCCGCGTACTCGAGTCGTTTTTCTTCGAGCACGTTCATGCCGCAAATGCCGAGATCACAGACATCGTCCTTGACGAGCCCGGGGATGTCGTCGTCACGGACTAACAGAAAGTCGACCGGCATGTTCTCGCCGAAACCAATCAGCTGATCGCGGCCACGTGAATACTTGAGGCCACACTGCTGCAGCAATTCGAGGCAGAGTTCAGTCAGGCGACCGGATTTCTGGATCGCTATTTTTATTCGGGCAGGGGACTGCGTCATGATTCAATTTTTCCCATTCGTTGGAGCACGGCGGCATAGCCGGCGGGCGGTTCAGCCAGGCAACGCGCAACCCGCCCGACTGTCGTGACACTGACACCGGTCTTGTCGCGAATCTGGCGGTAGGTCAGACCATCAGCCAGCAATTCGGCCACGACCCAGCGATCTTTCAGCGCCTGCAATTCGGCAGGCGTGCATAGGTCCTGGAAGAAGGCCCGGCATTCGTCGACGTCCTGCAATTGCAGGACGGCACTAAAAAGCTCGTCTTCGGCGGCGACTTCCTCGCCGGCGTCATATACACGGTGTTCTTTCATGAGTATTACTGTATTAGTGCATTAACACAGTAAAACAATAGCAGGTATACCCGGGCGGGTAAAGGGCAGGGAGGAGATATTTTCAGGCGCGGGCCGGCCGACCGTCAGAGGTCAACAACAAACTCAGGAAACAGTCATAAACTATTGGTTTTATTTATACTTCCTGCTTCCTCCTCAGCTGTCACCGACCACAATGGTGTCGGGTTGGCGGTTGTCGCCGATGACGGCGATTTTCCACTGACCGCTTTTCTTCACCAGCACATACATTTCGCTGAAATTGAGGACCATGGGGTCGCTGACATTCTTGCGGTGGGTCGTGGTGGTCGTATCGGCCCAGACGGTCGCGATGTCGCCGTGTTCGGTGACCGATGTGATTTCCGGTTTGCGGCTGTAGGCCTCGGTGGACGGAAACAGGATGGCGCCGACGACTTGCCAGGTCTTGATCAGATCGCCCGTCAGCGGAGGGTTTTCGGGCATGCCGGGGTGGGCAGGGCGCAGCTGCAGGACAACGCCGCCGTCCGCCAGTTGTTCCATGGCGGTGTCCATATCGCGCTCGGTGACCGCGGAATTGAAGGTTTTGACAACCTCGGCAGGGCCGGGTGCGGCGGCCTGCAGGCTGCCCGCTGCACCAAGCGCAATAATCAGGAATGTGCTGTACAGGGCTTTCATGCCGGTCGCCTCCCGTTGGCGTAACTCAATAGAATCACACTAGGGTCTGACGGCGGCCGCCCGCAATAGCTATTTACCGCAGTTTTCAGGCGGTGATGGCGGCAGCGATCGCGTCGCCCATTGCGGCCGTGCCGACCACCTGATCGCCCTTTGCGGCGATATCACCCGTCCTCAGGCCGTTGCTGAGCACCGTATTGACGGCGGCCTCAATGGCTGCAGACTCGTCCTCAAGGCCGAGCGACAGTCGCAACAGCATCGCGGCGCTCAGAATTGTGGCGCAGGGGTTGGCTTTGTCCTGACCGGCAATGTCCGGGGCAGACCCGTGGATGGGTTCATAGAGCCCGACACTGCCTTCGTTCAGCGACGCGGACGGCAGCATGCCCATCGAGCCGGCCAGCATCGAGGCTTCGTCGGTCAGGATGTCGCCGAACATGTTTTCGGTCACGATGACATCGAAATCTGCGGGTCGTGACAGCAAGTGCATGGCTGCGGCGTCCACGAGCAGGTGTTCCAGTTCCACACTGGCGAATTCACGCGGCATCAGCTCCTCGGTTACTTCCCGCCACAGACGTGAGGTCTCCAGCACATTGGATTTGTCGACCGAGGTCACTTTGTTTTTACGGCCCTGCGCGAGTTTGCCGGCGATACGTAAGACCCGCTCGATCTCCGGCCGGGTGTACGTGCAGACATCCGTAGCGCTGTCGGCGGTGCGTTCTTTCTTGCCGAAATAGATACCGCCGGTCAGTTCGCGCACCACCATAATGTCGACACCCTGCAGCAGGTCGGCTCGTATGGGAGAGGCGCCGGACAAAATGGGGTGGGGCGCGACCGGGCGCAAATTAGCGAATACACCCAGTGCTGCGCGCAAACGCAGCAGGCCTTTTTCAGGGCGCGATTCAGTCGGCACACTGTCCCACTTCGGCCCGCCAACCGCGCCGAGTAACACGGCGGCCGCATCGGCGCAGATGTCCGCCGTCTGTTGCGGAAAAGGGTCGTTCTCTGCATCAAGCCCGGCGCCGCCGATTAACGCTTCCGGCAGCGCAAAGTCGTGACCGAATTTCTGTTCCACGGCGCGCAATACTTTAACTGCTTCACGGGTAACCTCGGCGCCGATGCCGTCGCCCGGCAGGATCGCGATTGTAGACTGCATGTTTATCCTTATGGGTTCAGGCGGGTACGTTCAGGCTGGGGTTCCAGCTGCGGTTGCGCTCGAACGCTTCAATGTTGTCGCGGTTTTGCAGCAGAAAGCCCATCTGGTCGATGCCTTCCATGATGCAGTGGCGCGCGAACGGCTCAACCCGAAACGAGGTGTTCCGGCCGTTCGGCAGGCGCACTTCGCAGGCCTCAAGATCCACCGTCACTTCGGCGCCCGGATTATCCAGCAACCACTGATGGGTGTCGCTGTCGACAACGACCGGAAGGAGTCCGTTGTTAAGTGAATTGTTGCGGAAGATATCAGCGATCTCGCAACTGATGACGGCCCGGATACCGAAGTCGTATATGGCCCACGGCGCGTGTTCGCGAGACGAACCGCAGCCGAAGTTGCGACCCGCAACGAGAATCTTGCGGCCCTGAGCTTCCGGCGCATTGAGCGGAAAATCCTCGATGGCATTGCCCGCCTTGTCGAAACGCCAGTCGGCGAACAACGACACGCCGATGCCTTCGCGTTCCGTGGTGGTGAGGAAGCGCGCGGGCACGATCTGATCGGTGTCGACGTCATCAATCGGCAGCACAATGGTCTGCGAGGTGAGTTTGGTTATTTTTTCCATCGTTAGTCGTCCTAGCTCGCTTCGTCGAGTAAGTCGCGGGGGTCGGCAATCACGCCGGCGATAGCGGATGCGGCAGCCGTTTCCGGGCTGGCGAGTACAGTGCGCCCGCCAGGGCCCTGACGCCCTTCGAAATTACGATTGCTGGTGCTCACGCAAAGCTGCCCCTTACCAAGCTTGTCGCTGTTCATGCCAAGGCACATTGAGCAGCCCGCCTCACGCCATTCCGCACCGGCCGCAAGAAATATTTCGTGCAGGCCTTCTGCTTCCGCGCGTTTTTTGACGGCTTCCGAGCCTGGCACAATCAGCATGCGCACTGAGTCCGCGACGCGCCGGCCTTTCAGCATAGCGGCCACCGCGCGCAGGTCCGTCATCCGCGAATTCGTGCAGCTACCCACAAACACCACGTCGACTTTCGTGCCGAGCATTGGCTTGTCAGCTTCCACCTGCATGTACTGAATCGACTTGCGAAAACTCTGGTTGTCGCCCGGGTTGGGCACCGGCTTGGAGATCGGTACGACCATGGCGGGATTAGTGCCGTAGGTGACCTGTGGCTCCAGCTCCGAAACATCAAGGTCGACTTCCACATCGAAGCTTGCGTCTGCGTCGGAGGCGAGCGCCAGCCAGCGCTCGACTGCTTTATCCCATTCCGCACCCTGCGGCACTTTCTCGCGGCCGCGCAGGTACTCAATCGTGGTCTCGTCAGGCGCGATCATGCCGGCGCGCGCGCCGGCTTCAATCGTCATGTTGCAGATGGTCATGCGCTGCTCCATGTTGAGCTTGCGGATCGTGTCGCCGCGGTACTCAATCACATGGCCGGTGCCGCCATCGACGCCGATTTTGCCGATCAACGCCAGAATGATGTCTTTGGCACCCACGCCGCGCTTGAGCTCACCGGTAATGTTTACCGCCATCGATTTTGGTTTGCGCATGAGCAGGCACTGGGTCGCGAGCACGTGGCCAACCATCGTGGCGCCGATGCCGAAACCCATTGCGCCGAAAGCACCGTGAGTGGAGGAGTGGCTGTCGCCGCAAACAATCGTTTTACCCGGTTGTGTCGCGCCTATTTCCGGCCCGATTACGTGCACGATGCCGCGATGTTCGCTGCCGAAGCCGTGCAGCTCGATGCCAAACTCTTCGCAGTTTTTAACCATTTGCCGGATCTGGTTTGCCGGCTCCGGGTCCGACACGGCATCGAGGCTCTCTTCGAGATTTTCGATGGGTACGGTCGGGGTCGAATGATCCATGGTGGCGAGCACCTGATCGGGGTGAGCGACCTTCATGCCGGTTTCGCGCAGCATGTTAAAAGCCTGGGGCGTGGTCACCTCATGAATAATGTGCAGGTCGATGTAGAAGATCGCCGGTGTATCGTCAGTTTCAGGAACGACAACGTGCTCGTCCCAGACCTTCTCGAAAAGTGATTTGCCACCCATGGGTGAGTGTTCTCCGTTTTTGCATTGAGGGCGCGTTTTACGCGCCGGACTTTGTTCTTGTATTTAGCCGGCCGCTTGCGTCAGGCTGCCGGAGTCGTCGATAGATTCCAGCCAGCCCCACTGATCGGCGGTGCTGCCATCGAACAACCCGAAAAAGGCCGCCTGCAATGTGGCCGTAATCGGGCCGCGTTTGCCGTCCCCGACCGGAACGCGATCGACCGAACGCACCGGCGTAACTTCGGCTGCCGTGCCCGTCATAAACATCTCATCGGCGATGTACAGCATTTCCCGCGGTATGGCCTGCTCAGCAATCTGATAGCCCGCGCCGGCTGCCAGCGTGATGATGGTGTCGCGCGTAATGCCGGTCAGACAGGATGCTGCCGCGGGCGGCGTGTAGATCCTGCCGTTCTTGATCACGAACAGGTTTTCGCCGGCGCCTTCTGACACCGTGCCGTCGGTGGCCAGCGCGATGCCCTCATGAAAGCCGTTGGCTTTGGCTTCGAGACTGATCAGTGTGCTCGACAGGTAGTTGCCGCCGGCTTTCGCCATCGCCGGCAGAGTATTAGGCGCAATCCGCTGCCAGGACGAGATGCCCGCATCGACGCCTTTTTCGAGCGCTTCGGCGCCGAGGTATGCACCCCATTCCCAGGCGGCGACCACAACATCCGTGGGGTGGTCTGGTGCGGGCGCGAGACCGATCTCGCCATAGCCACGAAACGCGATTGGGCGGATGTACGCACCGTTGACGAGTTTGTTTTCCAAAACCACGCGCCGACATGCCTCATTAATAGTTGCGGCGTCGTAAGGCATCGGGATGCGGTGAATTTTTGCGGACTCGAACATCCGGGCGGTATGCGCATCGAGGCGAAATACTTTTAACCCGTCCGGAGTTTTGTAGACGCGTATCCCTTCAAATACGGATGAGCCGTAGTGCAGGGCATGCGTGAGCACGTGCACCTGAGCATCTTCCCAGGGCACCATTTCTCCGTTTTGCCAGATCCAATCGCATTTGTTGATTGGCATCAGTTTTCCTCTTCCTTAGACAGCATCAGCGTATACGTCATCAAATTATCGCAGCGTCTTTATTTGCGGGAGGCGCGGACGTATCCGTGCCGGCCTCGCGACGGCGTGCAATGCGGTTGATAACCTCCAGGTAGGCGAGTGCGCCCGCTTCGACGATGTCTGTGCTGACGCCATTTCCCCGGTAGCTGTGGCCATTATATTCGACCGTCACCGTAACTTCGCCCTGTGCATCGTCACCCATGGTCACACTGCGGACTTCGAAGTTGCGCAGTTGCACCTCGAAACCGACCCCGCGCTCAATGGCTTTAAATGCGGCCTCAACCGGGCCGTCACCGACGGCCGCCTCGTCGACAACGCTGTCATCGTTGTGCTTCAGCCGCACCGCGGCGCTCGCGATGCTCCCTGAGCCGGCCGAAATCTGCAGTTCGTCAATCGTCCACGGGCCTGACTGAGCGTCGCCGGCGTTCATGATGATGGCTTCGATGTCGCCGTCGAACACTTCTTTCTTACGGTCGGCGAGCTCTTTGAAGTCTTCAAATGCGCGCTGAAGGTCATCGTCACTGACGTCAAAGCCGAGTTGCTCGACGCGCTCACGAAACGCATGTCGGCCGCTATGCTTGCCGAGCACCAGGTTGGAGCGGCTTACGCCGACATCCTCCGGCTTCATGATTTCGTAGGTGGAGGCGTCTTTCAGCATGCCGTGCTGATGGATTCCCGCTTCGTGCGCGAAGGCATTTTCGCCGACCACGGCCTTGTTCCGCGGTACATGCATACCGGTAATGCTGGAAACCAGCCGGCTGGTCGGATAGAGGCGGGTGGTATCAATCGCGGTGCCGATATTGAAAAAGTTCTCACGGGTCTTGAGCGCCATGACCACTTCTTCCAGGGAGCAGTTGCCGGCTCGTTCGCCGATACCGTTGATGGTGCACTCCACCTGCCGCGCGCCGGCGTTGACGGCAGCAAGGCTGTTGGCAACCGCCATGCCGAGGTCATCATGGCAATGCACGCTGAGCACAATGTCATCCACATTGGGCACATTCTGTTTCAGGTGGCTGAACAGATCGTAGAACTCGCCGGGCACCGTGTAGCCCACGGTATCCGGGATATTCACCGTGCTTGCACCGGCCTCGATGACGGCCTGCACAACCTCGGTCAGGTAGCCGAAGTCAGTGCGCGATGCGTCTTCGGCCGAGAACTCCACGTCGTCACAATGCTCCCGCGCCTGTTTCACTGATTCCACCGCGCGGCGAATGATTTCCTCTTTCGCCATCTGCAGTTTCAGGTTGCGATGAATCTCGCTGGTTGCGACGAAGACATGAATGCGGCTTTTTTCGGCACCCTTGACTGCCGCCGCCGCTTTCTCGACGTCGTCGGGGTGGCAGCGGGCCAGGCTGCAAATTGCCGGGCCTTTAATTTCTTCGGCAATCGCCTGCACCGATTCAAAATCGCCGGGAGACGCGGCTGCGAAGCCGGCCTCAATGACGTCGACGCGCAGGTCACGCAGGGCCGTTGCCACGCGGAGTTTCTCGCGCAGCGTCATGCTGCATCCGGGTGCCTGTTCACCATCCCGGAGGGTGGTATCAAAGATGATGACGCGATCGTCGCTGCGCTCGTTCATCTGCCTGCTCTCCATATCTGTCACTGCTTGGTGCCAATTCACTGGCATAAAAAAACCCCGCTACCTGGTCGGGTGCGGGGTTTATACGAATTCGGTCTGTCTTAACCTTTGTGTCGCCCGCACTCGAACCACCCGCCATAGGCGAGCAGTAGCAGTAGCACGGCGTCTGTCACGCGGACGAGGGCGGTGCGCTGGTTTTCGTTACGGTTGAACATAGCCGACAATCATCTTGCAACCTGACATCGATGTCAATAGAGGCACTCTATATATCAGGCATTGCCGTATGCTATTCTGCCGCGCGCTCGCCGCCGCGTGCCCGGGCGGTGGGCTTGTTTCATTGCAACGGCAAGAGACGAAAACACAACACTCCGGCTGGTTACGTTGCGGAGTGTGAATGTAGTACAGTTGGCAAGCCGGCGTACGCTAACCAACGATAATCCGGCTCAATAACAAAACCAGATACTCCGGTATGGCTATACCGGACAGTGCATTGAAGGGGACACTTCATGAGTTCTACCAAGTGGATATCCCGCCTGGTTGCTGTCAGCGCGTCTGTCGCGTTGGTCGCACCGGTCATCGGGTCCGCACAGTCGGTTAACGACATTCTTAACGCAGAAAAGCGTCGCACCAGACTGGCGCAGGAATCGCAACAGCGCATTGACTCGGTTGTTGATGAAACCCGCAAAAAAGCAGACCAGTACAAGCGCCTGTTAAAAGAAATCGAAGGTCTTGAGATCTACAACACGCTGCTGCAGCGTCAGATCGACGGGCAGGCGCTTAAAGCTGAAGAGCTGCAGGCGTCCATTGAGCAGGTGGAAGTCATTAACCGTCAGATTGTCCCGTCAATGACACGGATGATCGAAGGTCTGGAGCAGTTTGTTGAACTCGACGTTCCCTTCCTTCTCGAGGAGCGGCGCAATCGTGTCGCGAATCTTGATGACCTGATGGCCCGCCCCGATGTCAATGTGGCGGAGAAATTCCGCAAGGTGACCGAGGCTTATCAGATTGAAAATGACTACGGTCGCACCATCGAGTCGTACTCCGGCACGCTGGAGATTGAGGGTCAGGAACGCAAAGTCGACTTTCTGCGTGTAGGCCGCGTGGCACTCATGTATCAGACACAGGACGGTGCCTTGTCCGGAGTTTGGGATCAGCAAGCGCGTCGCTGGGAATCGGCGGATGCGTACAAAAACCAGATCAAGCAGGGCCTCAAGATCGCGAGCAAGCAAATCGCACCTGAACTGCTGCTGTTGCCCGTTGCGGCACCGGAGGCTGGCTAATCATGAAATCCTTTAAACAAATCAGAAACAGTGCTTTGTCCCTGACGGTCATGGCCGCGCTGGGTCTGGGTGCCGCCTCGTCCCCGGCGGTCGCTCAGCAAGCGATGAGCATGAGTGAGCTGCTGCGTAAAGTTGAGCAGGGCCGTGTGCAGGACAATAAAGAGAACCGTGAGCGTGAGCAGCGTTTCCGTGCAGAGCGCGGGCAGCAGCAGACGCTGCTGAACAATGCTGTTGCTGAGAAGCGTCGCGAAGAAGCGCGCAGTGCTCAGCTCGAAGCTCAGGCCGCGACTAATAAAGAAGACCTTAAGAAGCTTGAGGCAGAGTTGAACGAGCGCCTCGGTTCGCTGAAAGAGTTGTTCGGCGTGATGCAACAGGTCGCCGGTGACGCGCGTACTCGCTTCGAAACATCGGTAACCAACGTCGAGAACCCTGATCGGGTCGAGTTCCTTGAGAACCTCGCCAAGAAGATCGGTAGCAGTACGCAGTTGCCGTCTCTCGATGAAATCGATCGCCTCTGGTACGAACTGCAGCGTGAGATGACCGAGAGTGGTCGCGTCGTGAAATTCCAGACGAATGTGTTGCTGAACGACGGCACTCAGGAA
This sequence comes from Gammaproteobacteria bacterium, assembly GCA_013001905.1. Lineage (GTDB taxonomy): Bacteria > Pseudomonadota > Gammaproteobacteria > Steroidobacterales. The sequence continues at coordinate 29,344 of JABDLC010000065.1, forward strand.
GAGCTCGATGTGGTCCGCGTGGGTGTGTTCAACATCGTCGCCGACGGCAAGTACCTGAAATATGAAGACGGCGATCTGTCTGAGCTGGCGCGCCAGCCTTCGGGTGGTCGTTTCACCGGCAGCACGTCGGATATTCTGGAAGCGACCGACGGCATGGTCCGGTTCGGCCTCGACCCCACGGCGGGCGGTGTGCTGAGCACCTACAAGTCACGTCCGAACCTGGTGGAACGCATCCAGCAGGGCGGCATCGTGGGTTACCTGATCATTGCGCTGGGTATTATCGGCCTGCTGATTTCGCTTGAGCGCATGGTGGTGCTGAGTGTTGCTAGCCGTAAGGTGACCGCGCAGCTCAACAGCTCGACGCTCAGTGATGACAATGCGCTGGGCCGGGTACTGGGCACCTATGCCGAGAATCAGAATGCTGACGTTGAGACGCTCGAGCTCAAGATGTCGGAAGCGATTTTCAAGGAAACGCCCGCGCTCAATCGTGCGCTGCTGTTTATCAAGATCATCTCGGTGGTGGCTCCGCTCATGGGGCTGCTCGGAACAGTGGTCGGTATGATCAATACCTTCCAGGCGATTACGCTGTATGGCACCGGTGATCCGAAGCTGATGGCCGGCGGTATTTCGCAGGCGTTGATGACCACGGTGCTGGGCCTTTGCGTGGCAATCCCGACGGTGCTGCTGCACACGATCGTTAGTGGTCGCAGCAAACGCATTCTGCAGATTTTGCAGGAGCAGAGCGCCGGTATTGTTGCCGAACATGCCGAGAAGCAGGGCGGGCGTGCGGCCTAGTGCCGCCGCTTAACTGTCGGTAGTTAGAGAAGAGGGCTTCGTATGGATTGGCTGACAACGCCAATTACAGCGGTCCGGGACTTCATGGAGCTCGGTGGTCCGGTGCTGACCGTTATCGCAGTAACGATTTTTGCGATGTGGGTGCTGATCATCGAGCGTCTGTTGTTCTTCCGCACCGGTTTAAACAAACTGGCCGAGAGTTCAATCGAGCGGTGGCAGGAACGCGCCGATCGCGAGTCCTGGTACGCACGTCAGGCGCGCGACAAACTGTTGTCGCGGTTCTCGATGGCGGCTAATTCCGGTGTGTCGGTTATTCAAACCCTCGTTGCTCTGTGCCCGCTGCTCGGGCTGCTGGGCACCGTGACCGGCATGATCCTGGTTTTTGACGTCATGGCGATCAGTGGCACCGGCAATGCCCGCTCGATGGCGGCTGGTGTGTCGCAGGCGACTATCCCCACGATGGCCGGCATGGTCGGCGCGCTGTCCGGCGTGTTCCTGACGACGATGATTACCCGCATGATCGAACGGCGTGTCGAAGGCCTTGAGGAAGAACTCTATTTAGACCACTAGAAGTGGTCATTAATTAAGGATTGATTTACCGGAATGCCCAGACGAATACGTCAACATCAGGAAGAGGAAGAGGCCGAGATTAATCTGACGCCCATGCTGGACGTCGTATTTATCATGCTGATTTTCTTCATTGTGACTGCGTCCTTTATTAAGGAAGCGGGTATCGATGTGCGTCGGCCGGAAGCAGCTCAGGCGGAGCCCAAAAAGAAGGCCAACATCCTGGTTGCCGTGAGCGGTAACAATGAAATCTGGATTGACCGCAAAAATATCGATCCGCGCGCTGTTCAGACGACCTTTGAGCGTTTGCTGGCCGAAAACCCGGAGGGCTCCGTGGTGATTCAGGCTGATGAGGATGCCTACACGGAGACCATTATTTTGGTCATGGATGCAGCGCGGCAGGCCAAAATTTCACGAATTTCTATTGCGGGGCGGTTGCCTGAATAGCGGAACCAACGCGATTCAGAGCGATCCAATTTATTAGAGCGGTACAGGTTGGTTAAGGAAGCATGATTCAACGGTTCGCAGTGTCGCTATTATCGGGTGTGCTGATCACCTTCTCTCTGCTGTGGGTTATGCAGGTGTTGATTGCTACCGGTAAACGTGCAATTACCGATGATGCCGATATCATGCTCGGTGACTTCATTCGGGTCAAAAAAGAAGAAATTGTGCGCCTCGACGAGGACGAGCCGGAAAAGCCGCCTGAAGTTGACGACCCGCCACCGGAACAGCCTGAAGCACAGACTGATGATCTGGACACCTCGCAGTCGATCAGTATCGGCGGTCCGTCAGGCAAGCTGGATCTTGGCAAGCTCGGTGGCGGACGTATCGGCCTCGGCGACGGTGACTTCCTGCCGATCGTGAAGGTTGCGCCGATCTATCCGCGGCGGGCGCAAACCCGCGGTCTCGAAGGGCAGTGCCTGGTGAGTTTCACTGTGGATACCACCGGTGCGGTGAAGGACGCTGAGATCATTGAATGTACCAGCTCGCTGTTTGAACGTGCGTCGAAAAACGCCGTGCTGAAGTTTAAATACAAACCTCGTGTGGTTGACGGTGTTGCGCAGGAAGTGCGGAACGTGCAGCACATCATCACCTTCAAGTTGGAAGACTAGTTGCTCATGATGCAGACGATCAGACTGATTTTCCCGTTACCGCTGTTTGCCGCATTGGCGGCTGTGCTGTTGCTGACCGGGCCTTCGTTGACCGGTTATCCCGGTGCACTGGCGCAGGCGCAGGAAGAAGAGGCTGAAGATAAAAAGGCGCCGATGAAAGGCCGTAAAACTCAGGCCCTGGGCAAGCAGGTTTACACGCTGATCACCGACGCGAATGAAAAGGTTGATGCGGAAGATTACGCGGGCGCCCGGGCGCTGATCGAAAAGGCTAAAGGGCTGCCGAAGCTGACCGCTTACGAAACTGCACAGATTTATAGTTTTTCCGGCTTCCTGAATTTCAATCAGGATCGCTACAACCCCGCTTTGCGCGACTACGAGAAAGTGCTGGCTCAGCCGGATCTGCCTGAAGGGCTGTTGCAGCAGACCTACAAAACGATTGCGCAGCTGTTGTTTGCCACTGAACAGTATTCAAAGGCAATCGAGCGTGCCCGTGAGTACATGAACGTCGCAGGCGAAGACCCGGACATGTACGCGTTGATCGCGACCGGCTACTACCAGCTGGATCAAACCAATCGCATCATTCAGCCGATTGAGAAGGCGATTGCACTGGCCCGTGAGCGCGGCACCAAGCCGAAGGAGCAGTGGTATCTGCTGCAGCGAGTGGCGTACTGGGAAAAAGAAGATTACCGCAAGGTTAGGAGCATCCTCGAAATCCTGGTGACCAACTGGCCGAAAAAGGAATACTGGTCGCAGTTGTCCGGCATTTATTACGAGCTTAAAGACGAGTCCCGTCAGCTGGCGGCTTACGAGGCGGCTTATGATCAGGGTCTCCTGGAAACCAGCTCCGAACTGACGCAAATGGCGCAGTTGTTCATGCAGTCAGAAGTGCCGTTCAAGGGTGCGCAGGTGCTGGAAGAAGGTCTCGCTTCGGGCAAGATCGAGAAGAATGAGCGTAATCTCCGCTTGTTGTCGCAGGCCTGGCAGATGGCGCAGGAAGATCGCAAAGCGATCGAGCCTTTGCAACAAGCCGCCAAGCTCTCCAATGACGGCGATCTGTACGCCCGACTGGCCACGTCTTACCTTAACCTCGATCAGTACAAAAACTGCATCAGCGCGTCGCGAAATGCGATCAATAAGGGTGGTCTCAAATACCCCGGTGATACCTGGCTGGTGCTGGGTATGTGCCAGTTTGAAAACAAGCAGCTCTCAGCTGCGAAGACGTCGTTCCAGAATGCGGCGAAGTATGACAAGTCGGCCAAAAACGCGCGTTCCTGGATTACCTATACCGAAAACGAGCAGGCGCGGTTGCAGCAGTTGCAGGAATCACTGAATCAGCTGAACGAAGCCAGGCAGCGCGCGGCGGAGCGCGCTGACAGTTGATTTGATGCAACCTCTTCTGACAATCGCGTCAGAAAATGTCGGCGAACATCCGCAACGACGTTAAGCCCAGAAACAGCGCGAATGCGCGGCGTAGCCCGATAGTGCTCAGTGTATGCGCGAGTTTTGCGCCGTAGGGCACGGTCAGTAACGTCATGGGTGCGATCAGCAGAAAACCGAGCCAGTTAACGTAGCCGATGCTGAAGTCCGGCAGTACAGGATTGTTCCAGCCGCCGACGATAAACCCAATGGTGCCGGGCACAGCGATGATCAGCCCAAAGCCGGCCGATGTGCCGACCGAACGGTGTATCGGAAAGCCAAACAAATTCAGCACGGGCACTGACATAGTGCCGCCGCCGATCCCCATCATGGCCGAGATTGCCCCGATCACTGCGCCGATGGGTTGTGCAACGAGATTCGACGGCAGTTCATCGCCTACCTGCCAGGTCGGGTTACCGAGCGCCATGTAGGTTGCAACCAGTAACGCGACGACGGCGAACACGAGTGTTAACGTTGCAAAGTTGCTGAGGGTCGCCAGCCAGGTGCCAAACAATACGCCGACCACAATGCCGGGCACCCAGCTGCGAAACAGCGCGGCATCGAAACTGCCGCGTTCACGGTGTGCCGCGACCGAACGCAGACTGGTGGGGATAATCGTCGCCAGAGACGTACCGACAGCCAGGTGCATGCGCACGGCGTCGTCGATCTCGAGAAAGCCGAAGATGTGGTACAGCGCGGGCACGATGACGATCCCGCCGCCGACACCGAGCAATCCCGCAAGCACGCCGGCGAAGGCGCCCGCCGCGAGTAGCAGTGGCACAAGGGTGAGCAGCAGTGTGGTGGTTTCCGGTGTCATTGACTGGGTATGCTGTGGCGAAGGCGGCGTGGATTGTAACGAACGTGATAGCGATGAACCAATTAGATGAATTCTTGAGACAAATCTTATGAGTAACCAGACCATAAGCCTCAGTGACGAGCTGTATGACTATCTGCTGGATGTCTCGCTGCGTGAACACCCGGTGCTGCAACGCCTGCGGGCAGAGACCATGACGCTCGAAATGTCGAACATGCAGATCGCGCCGGAGCAGGGGCAGTTCATGGCGCTGCTGCTGAAAATGATCAATGCGCGGCGCTATCTCGAGGTGGGGACCTTTACCGGGTACAGCGCGCTGGCTGCTGCGCTGGCCATGCCGGACGATGCGGAGGTCCATGCGTTGGACCTTAGCGAAGAATGGACCGATATCGCGCGTCAGTACTGGCAGGAAGCCGGCGTGGCGGACCGGGTGCAGCTGCACCTTGCGCCCGCCGCGGACACGCTGGCGACGATGCTGATTGAGGCCGCCGGGAGTTTTGATGCTGCTTTTATAGACGCGGACAAGACGGGTTATCAGGCCTACATAGACAGCATTCATCCGCTGCTGCGCACCGGTGGCCTGCTGATGATCGATAACGTCCTGTGGGACGGTGCCGTGATTGATGCGACTGACGATAGCGAAGATACACAGGCGATACGCGCCGTGAATCGCTCCCTGGCTGATGATGAGCGCTGGGATCTGTCGATGGTGCCGATAGGTGACGGGCTGACACTCGCGCTTAAGCGCTGAGCCGGATGCGGCGATAGCCTAGCTGCTGAACAGCTCGATGAGTTCGCCGGTCACGCCACGCATGACGCTGGTTTTGTCGTCAACGGCCGTCGCAGCCGGCGGCAGCGCGTCGCAGCTGAATCCGACCATCGCAATACCGGGGGGCAGGTAGCCGTCGTGTGCGATACGCGGGCCGACCTGGTCCGGCATTTCATCCACTTCAATCAGTGATTCGCCGGCCAGACCGAGTGCGGCGATCGGATACAGCGTCTCGATAGACACGCCCAGTGCTTTGGAGAGCATGGTGACGCGGGATTCCACCACCGGTGCTTTCGGCACACTGAAGGTGTCGTGATAGAAGTCCTGCAGGCCGTCCATCGTGGCGCCGCCCAGAATGACAATAAAGGTGCGGTCGACCGCGGAGCGCGCGGTGGGTACTGTCAGCCCGGGCACCGGGTTCTTAAACTCGGTCAGGTAGATAATTTCGTCAGCCGGGCCGCGCAGCTGCATCGCCCGGATGTCGTCGCTGAACGACAAATTGCGCGGCTCGCCGACAATCTCGAACGGCGAGTCGGCAACGACCTCGGCCATCGCATCGACGTTCTGCACCATGATCTCGGAAGCGTTCCAGCCATAGGTTGTCAGCGGCACGTAATCAGGGCTGGCCGGTGCGTTGACGAAGCGAAATTCGAAATCGTCCGCTGCAGCGGGTTGCAGCGTTAAAGAGTCAGATCCCGCCTGCGCCGGTGTGCCCCAGGCAGCGGCTTCCTCAGTGCTGACTTTGCCGCGCGCTGTGACACGGTATTCAAGAAAGCGGGTGTAGGCGGATTCGACGGCGTCCAGATCACTCGCGGTGATCGTGACTTTGCGTATATCACCAAGCATGGGAGCTAAATGATGCCGCGTTCAGACAGGCCTGCCATGTCGTCAGAGCTTTTCTGCAGCAGCTCGCCGAAGATTTCGTCGTTGTGTTCGCCAAGTTCAGGGCCGGGCCGGCGGATGCCGCCCGGTGTCTTGGACAGCTTCGGCGCGACGTTTTGCATCTTGAGTTCGCCGAATTGCGGATGCATCGTGGTTGCTATGGCTTCACGGGCCTGAAAGTGCGCATCTTCCAGCATGTCCGGTGTGGTGTAGATCTTGCCGGAAGGAATGCCGTACTCATCCATGAGGCGACCCACTTCTGCGGCAGGCAGTGTCATCGTCCATTCGGTAATCAGGTCATCAAGCTCTTTCTGCACCGCGCCACGCGCCGTGTGAGTAGCGTAGCGCTCGTTGGTGGCGAGCTCCGGCTTGCCCATGGCCTCAGCTAGGCGACCGAACACGGTGTCCTGATTCGCGGCGATCAGTATCATGCCGCCGTCTCCGCATTCGTAAATATTTGACGGCGCCACGTTCGGCAGAATCGCGCCGGTGCGTTCGCGGATGTAACCGGCCTTGTCGTATTCGGTCACCAGCGATTCCATCATGTTTAACACGGCCTCGTAGATCGCGGAGTCGACAACCTGGCCTTCGCCGGTTTTTTCTTTGTGGTGCAGGGCGGACAATGCGCCAATGCACGCAAAAGTGGCGGCCAGCGAATCACCAATGGAGATGCCCATGCGACTCGGCGGCGTTGACGGGTCGCCGCATACGTAGCGCAAGCCGCCCATCGCTTCGCCTACCGCACCGAATCCGGCACGCGATGCATAAGGGCCGGTCTGACCAAAGCCCGATACGCGAATCATGATGAGGCCCGGGTTAATTTTTTGCAGTTCGTCGTAACCGAGGCCCCAGCGTTCCATCGTGCCGGGGCGGAAATTCTCCAGCAAAAAGTCCGCTTCTTTGATCAACTCGCGGGCCAGATCCTGACCTTCCTGTTCGCGCAAATTGATCGTCACGGATTTCTTATTGCGAGCTACGACGGGCCACCACAACGATTTGCCGTGCGCCTTCTCGCGACCCCAGACTCGCATCGGGTCACCCTGATTCGGTGGTTCAACCTTGATCACTTCAGCACCGAAATCACCCAGGAGTTGGCCGCAGAATGGTCCCGCAAGCAATGTGCCCATTTCCACAACGCGCAGCCCTTTAAGCGGGCCGGTGTTTTCGAGTTCGTCTGTAGCCATGTGTTTCCCCTATCTACAGCGACCGGGCTGCGGGCCGGTCACCGGAAATTGCAATTATGTAGCTTGCGCGCCTTCGGCCAACATGTTCAATGTCAGTACGTGGTCGTATACAATGCGAGATTCAATTTTGAGCCTATTCGTCCCGTACCGCAAGGTTACAAGAGTGTCGCAAAAGAAAGTTTCTATTATTGAGGTCGGCCCTCGCGACGGCTTACAGAGCGAGCCTGAAATCCTCTCAACGGATACCAAGTTGACATTTATCAACAAGGCTATCGACGCCGGTATCCGACGCATGGAAGTCACGAGTTTTGTGCATCCGAAACGCGTGCCGCAGATGGCTGACGCGGAGGATGTTGTGCGCGGCTTGCCTGTGCGAGACGACTTTACCGCCATCGGACTGGTGTTGAATAAACGCGGTTTTGAAAGAGCACGCGATGTCGGCATTGACGAGATCGGCATGGCCGTGATCGCCAGCGAGACTTACAACCAGCGTAACAACGGCACCTCCACTCAGGGCTCGATTGACGCGTGGCTGGAAATGGCGGCAGAGGCCAAAAAAGAAGGCATGCGAGCGAATGTGATGGTGTCGTCTGCCTTCGGCTGTCCGTTCGAGGGAGAGGTGGCGTTGTCGCACGTGGTCGACATCGTCAAACAGCTGCTCGAAGAGATGCCGGTCGAGCTGGGTTTTGCTGACAGCATCGGCGTCGGTGTGCCCTCGCAGGTGACGGATATGATCGGGGCAGTGCGCGAAGTTGCGCCGGGTGTGCCGCTGCGCTTTCACTTTCACAATACCCGCAATACGGGCCTGGCCAACGCTATGGCGGCCGTGCAGGCGGGCGTGGACTCACTGGATGCCAGTATTGCCGGTATCGGCGGGTGCCCGTTTGCCCCGGCGGCCACGGGCAATATTCCCACGGATGACCTGCTCTATATGCTGGATCGCTCGGGGGTGGAAACCGGCGTGTCGCTGGATAAAATCGTAGAAGTGAGTCACTGGCTCGAGGAGCAGCTGGGTCGCCCGACACCGGCGATGCTGCCCAAAGCCGGTATCTTCCCGCAGATTGCGGAGCAGTATCAGGAAGCGAGCTGACAGCATCCGCGGCGCACACGGCGCTCCGGATTCAATGAAATCCGTGGTCGATGATTCGAAAATAAAAAGGCATCGGCGACACAAATAAACGACTACTAATATGTCCGGATTGCCCGGGCGTACCAGTGGTTTTGGTTGTATAAAGACACACAAGTTACTTAAGAGTAAGGGGTTACCATGAGTTACCGGCTAGGCGTAGACGTCGGCGGAACATTTACCGATCTGATGTTGATCAGCGAAGACACCGGCGAGACGTTTACGGCGAAAGTTCCTTCCACACCTGAAGATTCATCAGTCGGCGTGCTGAACGGCATCGCGCGTATTTGTGATGAATCCGGTGTCGACCCGCAGCAAATCGGTCGTGTGATGCACGGCACCACAGTGGCCACTAATGCAGTGTTGCAAGGCAAGGGGGCCAAGGTTGGTCTCGTCACGACAGCCGGCTATGAGCAGACTCTGCAGGTCGCCCGCTCGTTTTGTCCGGGTGGTCTGGGTGGCTGGGTCACGTTTAACAAGAATCCGTTGCTGGCGCCGCTTGAACTGACCATCGGCGCTGAAGAGCGCATGGACGCCAATGGCAAAATCGTGCGTGAGCTCGACGAAGACAAGCTGCGCGCAGACCTCGAAACACTTAAGGCGACAGGCGAGGTTGAAGCACTGACCATTTGTTTCGTGAACGCGTATATCAACGATGCCAATGAACGCAAAGCGGCTGCGATTGCCCGAAAGGTGTTCGCCGACACGCCGGTTTCTGTGTCCAGTGAAGTGGTGCCGGAAATGCAGGAGTACGAGCGCACGGAAACGACCGTGATGAACTCGTATGTGCGGCCGGAGATGCAGCTGTACATCGATAATCTGCAGAACGCACTGTACAAGCGCATGGGCGAAGACACGCTGCTGTCGCTGCTGCGCTCTGACGGTGGTCTGGCTTCCGCACGCAGTGCGGCGGATTCGCCGGTGAACATGCTGATGTCCGGCCCGGCCGGCGGTGTGACCGGTGCCATCTACTTCTGCAGCCGAGCGGGTTACGACAACATTCTGACTTTTGATATGGGCGGTACATCAACGGATGTCGCCTTGATTCAGAATTCCAAGGCCCGGGTGCGACGCGAGACCTTTGTCGGTGACGTGAAAGTGCGGGCGCCGTCGGTTGACGTCCGGACGGTGGGCGCCGGCGGTGGTTCGATCGCTTTTGTGCCCGAACTCACCGGCGCGTTGCGTGTCGGCCCTGAATCCGCGGGTGCGGTGCCCGGTCCCGCTGCCTACATGAAAGGCGGTGACAAACCGACCGTGTGTGATGCCAACGTGGTGCTCGGCTACCTGCCTTCGGATGTGCAGCTGGGTGGCAAGATGGAAATCTCGAAAGAGGCCGCCGAGAAGGCAGTGCAGACCATCGCGGATCCTCTCGGCATTTCCATGCTGGAAGCGGCCGAAGGCATCATCAAGGTAGCTAACGAGGCCATGTTCGGTGCCTTGCGACTGGTCTCGGTGGAGCAGGGTTACGACCCGCGTGATTTTGCGCTGGTGTGTTTTGGTGGTGCAGGCCCGCTGCATGGGAATGCCATGGGCATCCTGTCGGATGCGTGGCCGGTCATTGTTCCTCCGGGTCCGGGTGTGTTGTGCGCCCGCGGGGATGCGACGACCACGGTGCAGGACGAAGCCACCCGGACTTACATCCGTCTGGCGCAAGACGTCACCGCGGATGAGCTGCTGAGCGACTTAAAGGTGCTTGAAGAGCGCGCCGCAAAGGCACTGATCGAAGACGGTATCGCCGCTGATGATATGGAGGTCGAGTATCAGGCCGACGTCCGTTACGCCGGACAGGCCTTCGAAATCTCGGTGGACTTCACCGAAGCTGAGTTGAAAGAACGCGGCGTCAACGTGATCACAGAGCAGTTCGATGACGAGCATGATCAGCTATTCAGCTTCAAGCTGACCGACGGCCACGAGATTCTGATGATCCGCGCCGTAGTGAAGGCCAAAGGTAAGGACATGGCCGCCGCGACCGTCGGTTCCGCTGATAAAGATCTGAAAGACTGCCTGATCCACGAATCGAAGTTCCATTACCAGGGCGAGTGGCACGACGCGCCGCTGTATGATCGCAGTCTGCTGCACTCTGGCATTGTCGTCCCGGGCCCCTCCATCGTGATGGAGATGGACTCGACAACCGTAATCCTGCCGGGTCACGAGGCAGAGGTCGACCAGGTCGGCAACCTGCTCATCAACCCCAGCAAGTAAGGCGAGGAGAGAATCATGACTGCACGAATTATTGAAACCAACGACACTCCTCTCAAGAAGATTGAGGTTGAGGGCGTTACCGCCGATATCATCGAAAACGCGCTGAAGAACGCACGTATCGAAATGGACGCGGTGTTGTTCCGCACGGCGATGTCACCGGGTATCCGCGAGCAGGGTGACTGCTTCCCGATGATTGCCAACAAAGAAGGCAAGATGGTGGTCGGCCAGTTCGGCTCGTTCATCGGCCCGTTCATGGAAGCCTACGACGACGAGATCGAAGAAGGCGACATCATCCTGACCAACGACCCGTACATGTGTAACGCGGCCGTATCTCACCTGCCGGACTGGCTGGTGCTGAAGCCGGTATTCAAGGATGGCCGCCACATTGCCTGGACCGCGATGTTCGGTCACATGTCTGACAACGGCGGCATGGTGCCTGGTTCCATCCCGATCAAGGCGACCAATATCTATCAGGAAGGTATCCGCATCCCGCCCATCAAGCTCTACAAGAAGGGCAACCTGCAGGAAGACGTGCTCGAACTGATCCTGCATAACGTGCGCACCTCACAGTGGAATCGCTTCGACCTCAACGCCCTGGTGGCTGCCTGCAACACGGCCGCGCGCCGCTGCGTCGAAATTTCGGAGCGCTTCAGCGATGACATCTTCTTCAGTGCGATGGACATCATGCTGGAGCGTAACTACAACGCGATGAAATTCATCATCCAGAATTTCATTCCGGAAGAGCCGCGCGTCTTTGAAGATTACATCTGCGACGACGGCATGGGCATGGGGCCGTACAAAATCAAGTGCAAAATGTGGCGGGAAGGCGACGTTGCTCACTTTGACTTTACCGGTACCGACCCGCAGGCGCAGAGTTCGGTGAACTTCTATCTCAATGAAGACATGTTCAAGATGTTCTTCGGTTCGTTCACGATTAACGTGGTTGATCCGCACATCGTGTTTAACGACGGGTTCTACGACCTGGTGGAAGTGACGATTCCGGAAGGTACGTTGCTGAAGCCGAAGTTCCCGGCCGCGATTTCCGGCCGCACCCACGCACTGGGCCGCATTTTTGATGTGCTCGGCGCGCTGCTGGGCTCCGGTGCACCGGAACAGATGCTCAACGCTGCAGGCTTCTCGGATTCGCCGCACCTGTTTTACTCCGGTTACGACACCCGTGAGGAGAAGAACAGCGAGTACTTTCAGTTGTTCCAGATCGGTTTCGGCGGCGTTCCCGGCCGTCCGGCCGGTGACGGCCCCGACGGCCACTCGCTGTGGCCCGGTTTCACCAACGTGCCCAATGAGTTCATTGAGTCGTATTTCCCGCTGCGTATTGAGCGCTACGAGACGATCCCTGATTCCGGGGGCGCTGGTCTGCACCGTGGCGGCAACGGCCTCAGTGTGGCGTACCGCTTCCTCTCGGACGGCGCTATTGCCATCCATGATGAGCGTTGGCTGACGTACCCCTGGGGTGTGCTCGGCGGTCAGGTCGGTATGCGTTCCACGAAGAAGCTGGTGAGGACCGACGGCTCTGAAGAATGGTTGCCGTCCAAGTGCGACGACATTCCGGTGAAGACAGGCGATCTGTTGTACTTCAACACGTGGGGCGGCGGCGGCTGGGGCGATCCGCTCGAGCGCGATCCGGCACTGGTGCTGGCGGACATCAAGCGCAATCTCGCGACTGAAGCGGGCGCCAAGGACTACGGTGTTGTCATCGAGGGCGGTGCTGTGAATGAGGCGGCGACCAAGGCACTGCGTGACGAAATGCGCGCGGCTCGCGGTGAAATCGGTGTGTTTAACTTCGGCCCGGATATCGAAGAATTGCGCGCGAATTGTCTGGCTGAGACCGGCCTTGAGCCGCCGGTCAAACCGGTATTTCGCTAGACCGATGCCGGCACATCAGCCGCTATGAAAAAGCCCCGCAACCGCGGGGCTTTTTTTGTGTCGCTATACTGTACCGAGCGACTGATTTTCAGCGTGCGCTACTCGTCGAGATTTTTGAGCTGTGACTCGATCGGGTCGCGTTGATGCTGGCGCAGAAACTCTGCCGAAATGTCGCGGGCAGTTTGCTGCAAGCGGGGCACGAAGCGGTCGATCGCATCAGTCTCGGTGACCGCTGTGCTGGAGAAGCGCATCGTCAGCGCCGCCAATAAGCGCTCTTCCGCGATAATGGGCACGGCGATGCTGGTCTCATCGGACACGCGCCGTTTGCGGTGCCAGACCGCAAAACCGCGTTTGCGGTTTTCCACCAGCGTCTCGTAAATTTTCTTGCGATTACGCGCCGGCGCATCCTCTTCGTCTTTGGACCGGGACAGCATGTCGAGCAGCGTGTCGCGCTGTTCTTTGGGGCAGAACGCCAGGTAGCACAGGCCTGCTGCGGAACCCAGGATCGACACCCGGAATCCGGGGCCGCGTTTTTCGACGGCCAGCGGGCTGCGATGGTCGGTTGTTTGCCTGACCAGCATGCTGTTGCCTGACAGGGTCGCAATGGCGCAGGGCCAGACCAGTTCCTGACACAGGTCGTACATGTACTCGCGGGCCACCAGCGTGATCCAGGCTTCGTCGTCGAAGCCGTCACTGAGCCCACGGACCATGATAGTGAGGCGATAGCGCTCGTCGCTGGTGGCACGATACGCATAGCCGGCGACGCAGAGGGTTTCCAGAATCCGGTAGGTGGTGGTGCGGGGCAGATCGATCTCGCCGGCCACCTCGGAAACAGTCGCGCCGTTGTGCCGATTCAGCACATGTAACACTTCAAGTCCGCGTAATAAGGCTCTGATTGGGCGTGTAGAACTCATGTGAGCGTGTACCGTTTAATCCGACAGGTGGTCAATCATAATCTGGAGCTGATCTAAAGCCAATAGGCGAACAGCGCTTTGTTACAAGATGATACAAGCGCCGTGAAATATGGGTTTCAACCATCAGCCTGCGGCGGATGTTTCGCGCTGCGGTGCTGCATGCGGCGTTTTGCTGGGCTAGTATGGCCGCTGAATTTTTCGGGGCAGGGTACGCAATGTCAGCACAATTAGGGCCGGGGGAGCAGGATCGCTTCGCGACGATGCTCGGCTGGGCCATCTTCGTCACGTTTTTCATTCTTTTCTTCAACATCATTAATTTGCCACGGACCCCGCTCGGCGAGCGCGAAGGCATGCAGCTCTGGCATGACAGTCTGGGCTGGGTTGTGGGCGTGCTGTGCCTGATCCGGCTCTACTGGTTCGCTGCCGGTCCGCAACCGCGGCCGCCTGAGGGCATGCCGGACGATTCGTTTTCACACAGCCGGGCGATCCTGTTCATGCTTGTCCTGGTGTTTGCTGTGGAATTCCTGATCGGCATCTTTTACGCGTGGGGCGAGGGTCGTAATCTCAATTTCTTCGGCGCCGTGGTGCCGCAGCTGGTCGAGACCAGTGAGACCCTGCGGATTTCCACCGGTTATCCGCACAGTGCGTTGGCTTTTTATTATCTGATGCTGTTCACCATCTGGCTGGTGCTTGGCTGGTGGCAGAACCGTAAATACGGTGCCGGCTGGCGCCGCCTGTTTCCGGGGGAGAAGGTCTGATGGCGGTGTCTGCAAGTGCTCGTGTGCAGCAGGTTCTGGTGTTGGGCGGCCTTCTGGCGCTCGCGCTGTATTTCCCCTATCTGTGGTTTGGTGTAACGCCGTTCGCCTCAGATGCGGAGTTCAGCGACACGGAGATCGCCGCACTGCTGGAGGGCAAAGACGTGGTCGACTTCTATGCGCAGCCGTTGCCGGAGATCAGCATGGATCAGTTGGCGCAGCAGAAGGCCGATTTTACCTGGTGCCGCTTCTGCCACACGCTTGATCAGGAAGGGCATAACCGGGTTGGCCCCAACCTGCACAAAATATTCGGCCAGCCGGCTGCCGTGGTCGATCATTTTGCGTACTCCGATGCTTTTGTGGAGCTGCGTGAGTCAGGGCTGGTCTGGACGCCGGACAATATGCTGGAGTTTATTCAGGCTCCCCACGAGTTTGTGCCGGGCAACCGCATGCGCTACCCGCCGATGATCGGCTATGAGATGAGCGCTGAGCGTGACGCCAACATCATTGCGTATCTGCTGCGGATGACGGCGCCCGGAGCGCCATCCGACGAAACCATTCCCAATCTCAAGCAGCCATAAAAAAGCCCCGCATCGCGGGGCTTTTGCTAGTTCGCAAGCGCTCTGTCAGCTCTGTGCGTCATGCTGGTACATGTGTACGTCGCGAGTCGGATACGGGAAATTCAGGCCCGCCTCGTCAAAGCGCCGTTTCACCGCTTCGGTCACGCCATTGTAGACGCCCCAGTAATCGCTCGAGTTGACCCACGGGCGCACGTTGAAGTTAACGCTGCTGTCGCCCAGCTCATTGAGGGCGATTGTCGGCTCCGGATCCTTGAGTATGCGGTCGTCAGCGTCGATCACCTCCTGCAGCACTCTGTAAGCCGTGTCGATGTCATCGTCGTAGCCGATGCCGAAGACCAGATCAACGCGGCGTGTGCCCAATGCCGAGAAATTAGTGATCGTGCTGTCCATGATCTGTGAGTTGGGCACGATGATTTTCTTGTTGTCGCCGGATTTCAGCACCGTGGTAAAGATCTGAACCTCCAGCACCGTGCCTGAGACGCCACCGGCTTCGATGAAATCACCAACGCGGTAGGGGCGGAATGCGACGATCAGCACGCCGGCTGCAAAGTTGGACAGCGATCCCTGCAGTGCCAGGC
>JABDLC010000042.1 GCA_013001905.1 Gammaproteobacteria bacterium
GGGCAGGTTTCATTGGCAGCGTTGCCGCACACGGTGATGACCAGGTCGAGTTCGGTATCCATAAACGCATCCCAGCTCTTGCTGGCAGGGTTGGTGACAGGAATGCGGTTTCTGTTCAGGCAGGCGAGCGCCTGAGGGTGCACGTAACCCGCAGGCTGGCTGCCCGCACTGTACGCCGTGAAGCGATCACCGCCGAGCTCGTTCAGCAACGCTTCGGCCATGATGCTGCGACAGGAGTTGCCCGTACAGAGAATGAGTACTTTCATAGCGGTTGAGTCCATATCCGTTAGAATAACGATTCTATGAATCCTTCATCACAAAAACATTACCGATTGCCGCCGAACAGTAGCGGGCCGGGTGGGCTGTTGAGCCGTATTTTTGCCTTCGTCGTCGGCATCGGGGCGCTGATCGTATCGCTGTTTGTGGGTGCGATCTTTGTCGCCGGGCTGTTGGGGTTAATGCTGATCGTTGGGACCTTCGTTGCGGCGCGCGTCTGGTGGTTTAAGCGCCGTGTGGAGGCTGAGTTGCGGCAGAGGCCGGCGCGCAATACCGGGCAGCGACAGCGTCGCCAGCCGGGTGGCGATATCGAGGGGGAGTACACGGTGATTCAGGACGAAGCCGACAGCGCGCCTGACGCCAGGGATGACAGCAGGGATGACGAATGGACGAAGCGCTAGAGCTGCACCTGCGACGCAGGAAGCGACGCCGTCAGCGCCGCATCGTTGCCGTTGTAGGGTTCATGCTGATTACAATTGGCCTCGCCTGGTTTTTTGAATCGCAGGCGACAACGACCATTATCGTCACGCGTTATGCCGATACGCTGGTGGCCGGCGGCAATGACCCCGGGTTGAGCCCGCACGGACAGGTGCGCGCTCAGGAGTTGGCGCGTGTGCTCGGTGATGTCGATGTCGTGGCCGGTATCGACGTGATTTATACAGTCGACAATCAACGCGCGCGCAAAACCAGTGAACCGCTGGCACGCAAAAACAACGCGCCGGTGCGCACCATGGATGACCCCGCTGATGTTGAAGCCGTGGTTGCCGGTATCCTGCGTGAGCACAAGGGCAAAATAATCTTGCTGATTACGGAGCCAGAGCTGATGCAGCCGGTCATTGCAGAGATGCAGGGTAGTAAGAAGTTGCCGGCGATACAGGATCGCGAGTTCGACAATCTTTATATCGTCAGTATTCCCTGGTTCGGCAAGGTCAAAACGCTGCGCCTGAAGTTCGGCAGCCGCTTTATTCCGCAGGCGACATCGTCCGGCGCTGATGAACGGGCATAGCGTTCCGGTGTCATGATTCGCCCATGGTAGTTCAGAAAAGCTTTACGGTGGCGACTCCCGGTCGCGGCACCGTCGATATTACCCGCACCGTGCAGACCATGGTGCGTGACAGCGGCATTCGCACCGGTATTTGCCACGTGTTTATGCACCACACCAGCGCTTCACTGATCTTGTGTGAGAACGCAGACCCCGACGTGCACGTCGACCTGGAAACCTTCATGGCGGATCTGGTTCCGGATGGCCGGGCCGGGTTTATCCACACCGCCGAAGGGCCCGATGACATGACCGCGCATGTGCGCAGCGTGCTGACGACCAATGACCTGACGTTGCCAGTAACGGATGGGCGCTGCGCCCTCGGTACCTGGCAGGGAATCTACGCGTGGGAACATCGCACGACTG
This sequence comes from Gammaproteobacteria bacterium, assembly GCA_013001905.1. Taxonomy (GTDB): domain Bacteria; phylum Pseudomonadota; class Gammaproteobacteria; order Steroidobacterales. The sequence goes on from JABDLC010000042.1 coordinate 1,682, forward strand.
AACATAAGCGGGAAATCAGTATTACGTTGTACGGTGAAATGTGACGGATTTCGCCGCAGTCGGGGCGCATAACTAGTTGAATTAACACACGAGCTGCGTGGTGGCAGCTGTAGTGGGTTATTTCAATGAAAACAATTAAAAACACAGCTTTGGCTGTCGGTGTGGGGGCATTCGCCTTTCTTTCTTCCGTTGCGAACGCAGCCAGTGTCGGAGACTTCGTGTATTTCGATTTCACCGGCTCAGGTTCCGCAACCAGTCTTGTTGATGACGGTAATCGCTTCACCTTTGTAGACAGCAATGGTGAATACGACCTGACCGCGGCGGGCTATGCCCAATCGGCGACGGGTTATGAGGCCGAGACACTGGTGCACGCAGAGTCGGATTACTCGGCTTACAAATACAAGATGGCCAAGGATCTGACGGGTCTGGGCGTCTGCAGCGATGCGGATGCTGGCGGTAACCTTGGCAACTGCCTGAAGAACGGCAACAAATTTGCCGTGACCGGCGATTCAGCAGCTGAATACGTCTTGCTGACTCTGCCCGAAAACCTGATTTTCACCAGTGTCGATCTGACACCGGTTGATAAGCAAGATGGTCTCATCGATATCTACGCCGGCACCTATGTTGCAGGGCCGCTGGGCAAGTTCACGTCGGTGACACAGTTCTCGTACGCGAAGAAGTCAGGTGCGCAATCGTTTGATCTGGCATCAGTGCTGAATCCGGCCTTGGGCAATTCCATTCTGGTGGGTGCGCAGGCGGGTGGAACACGCTACGTGGTGACAGGTCTGAGAGCTCAGGTTGTGCCGTTGCCGGCATCTGCCTGGCTGATGATTTCGGGACTGGTCGTGCTGGCCGGTGCGCGCCGTCGTCGCAAGGCCGCACAACTCGCCTGAGTGCGCGCTTCGGATAACGAGCCCACCCGCGTTACCGGCGAGTTATTTTGCCAGCAACGCGGGTGAGTCTTCCTGGATGCGATAGCTGCGACTAGCTGCGCTCGTCGGCGTCAGCGCCATCATTGTCGGCGCCATCCATCTCAGCTTCCACTTCAGTGTTGTCGTCCGGCATCACAATGTCGACGTCCGGAACATTGAAGGATTTCACTTTCATCGACACGTCCACGTCAGGAACGTCGACGGTCACCTTCTTTTTGTCGACTTCGATGTCTGCCGTTTCGACATCAAACTCCGGCATTTGTCCGCCGCTGACTTCGATGTCCACGTCGGGCAATTCACCTTCTGCAGTCTGGTCAATGTCGCAGCCTGCGAGCGTGGTCAGTGCCAATGCGCTCAGGAATGCGCCGAACGTACGGAATGCGCTAGTGATATTATTCATAAGTAGGGTTACCTCCATTCTGTAGATCGTTCATCCAACCCTTACGAGTCAGTTGCATCTTCAATTTGGTCGCCGGCATTCTCAATATCCTGGCCGGCGCCTTCGATCGTTTCGCAGCCGGATGCAAGCGCGCCAAGAAGCATCAGAGTGATTACAGTCATGTATTTCATGTCGTTTCCTTTTGCGTTGAGTGAGTTAAGAGGTGGGCCGAAGCCAGGTTATCGTCGCGCGATAATCCAGACCGCATGCACAATCCCGGGGATGTAGCCGAGGATAGTCAGCAGGATGTTCAGCCAGAACTGGCCGCCGATCCCCACCTGGAGGAATACGCCCACCGGCGGCAGCAGTATCGAAAGCAGCACTCTCAGTATGTCCATCTCGTTCTCCTCTAGTTGTGTATCTGTGGTCTCAATCGATGGTCACGCTAACCGGTGGAATCAGATCCGGGTCAGAGCAATCGCTTGCCATGAAGGGTTGCAAGTTGCATGCCAGAATTCGGGCAATCGTCCGCAACGCTTGCCAGCAGCGTTGTTCGAGGAGAGTGGTGGACACCACCCGCGCCATTACAACGGCGGATGCACGGGCATCATCGTGTAGGAATTTGCAAGATTTACACCAGTGCGCAAATTTGCCGGGTGCAATCAGCGGCGGTCGGCGCGCCGGTGATGATAATGTGAAAAAATAGTGCGACGCGGTTAGAAAACGCCATCACGCCCCGGTAGCTCAGTCGGATAGAGCGTCCGCCTCCTAAGCGGAAGGTCCCAGGTTCGAATCCTGGTCGGGGCACCACAGCTTGCCGAGGAAGAATAATGATGACCCGAACAACAAGCTCCTCACCTCAGCACGTTCGTATAAGGCTGTCGATCTTTCTGCTCACGCTCCTCGCAGCAGCAGTGTCCGGCTGCGCCGTCAATCCGGTGACGGGCAAGAACGAACTCGCGCTGGTCTCGCAGGCACAGGAAATACAGGTCGGTGAGCAGCAGTACGGGTTGTTGCGGCAGATGTCCGGTGGCGACTATGTCGTTAATCCCGAGATCAGTGAGTATGTGCAGGACGTCGGTAACCGGCTGGCACAGGCCAGTCGTCGCCAATTGCCCTACGAGTTCGTGGTCATCAACGACTCAACGCCGAATGCATGGGCGTTGCCCGGCGGGAAAATCGCCATCCACCGGGATTTGCTGACCGAACTGAACAGCGAAGCAGAGCTCGCGGCTGTGATGGGCCACGAAATTGTGCACGCCGATGCGCGTCATGGTGCCCAGGCCATGCAGCGGGGCATGCTGCTGCAGGGCGCGGCTGTCGCCGCGGCGGTCACAGCAGAGCAATCGGACTACGGCTCGCTGTTGATGACGGCAGCAGGCGTGGGCCTGCAACTCATCAACCAGCGCTACGGCCGTGATGCGGAACGCGAATCCGATCGCTACGGAATGCTCTACATGGCCGAAGCGGGTTACAACCCGGCCGCGGCCGTGGAGCTGCAGGAGACTTTCCTGCGGTTGTCGGAAGGGCGCCCGAGCGACTGGCTGTCGGGCTTGTTCGCAAGTCATCCGCCTTCGGCGGAACGTGTGCAAAACAATCGTGAAACGCTCGCGGAACTGAACATCAGCGGTGGCGAGTTCGGGCGCGAACGCTACCGTGCGGTGATGGCGCCGCTCACGGCCGCGAAGGCGGCCTATGCAGCACACGACAGGGGTCGCGCCGCACTCGTCAAGGGCGATACAGCGGCCGCGTTGGCGGCAGCACGGGAGGCGCTCGCTATCGAGCCCCGTGAGGCACATTTTCATTCGCTGCGCGGCGACGTGCGGGCTGCACAGGGTCGCTGGTCCGACGCGCTTATCAATTACAACCGGGCAGTTACCCGCAACAGCGCGTATTTTTACCCGCTGATGCGGCGCGGGCTGGTGCATCAGCGCCTGCAGGACAATGCTGCCGCTGCGGTGGATCTGGAGCGCAGTATCGATCTGCTGCCGAGTGCGCCGGCGCTGAATGCACTCGGCGAGATTCGCCTGGCCGGCGGTCAGCGCGCGGATGCGCTCGAGCTTTTCCGTGCGGCCGCCAAGTCGGACTCGCCGAGTGGTCGGGCCGCAGCGGACTCACTCGTGCGGCTGGAGCTGCCGGAAAAACCTTACCTGTACCTTAAGCTCGCGATCGGGCGCAACGCTGCTGGCCAACTGGCGATGGAAATCAGCAATCCCACCTCAGTCGACGTTGAAATGACGCAGCTCGCGTTTCAGTTTCGCGATGCCGGTGGCAACGTCAGGGAAAGCAGCCGGGCAGTCCGGCAAACGCTGCCGGCCGGCCAAAGGATCGTGGCAACGCTTAATCCCACGTGGATTGGCGGCGTGAGGGATCCGCAGCAGGTGCGGGGCGGCGTGACGGCCGCTAAGATTGTTCAGTCGCGTTAAGTTGCGGAGTCCGGCTAACTTTTGCCCAGTTGGCCCTGCACATCAACGTAGCCTCGTCGCACCATCGTCTCCAGCGCATTGGCCGCATCCACCAGTTCTTTAAACCGTGTATGCAATTCGGTCAGCCGGGTAATGTCATCCGGCGCAGAGGGTTTGTGTTTGGCGGCCAGATCGATGAGTTCCGTGACGTAGGCAATCCGGGCATCCGCCACCATTTGCAGTATCGGCTCCATGTCCTTGATGGCCAGCTTCTTGATCTCAGGGTTGAGCGTTGCCCGGTTAATTTTTTTGCGGGTCTGCTCAAGTTCCAGTAACAGGCGGTTGTTATCGATCACGTTTCGGTCCCTTTAATACGTGCAACGGTTTTGGCCAGCGTCTGCAGCGGATCGGCAATCAGTTTCGGATGCACTGTGCGCGCCAGCGATAAGTAATCCTCGGGCATTTCATCCACAGTTTCCAGTTTTCGGCCCTGCGCGCGACTCATCAGATGCCCGCGGTGATCGCCCATCTCCATCCAAGGCTCCCAGCGGATGATGTTCTGAAAATTCAGCGCCGCGGGCGCTGAGACGGTGCCGGGATCGAGCGCGGCCCGGGCGGAGCCCGACACGGTGGTGTAGTGATTGAGCGTGATGTCCGGAACCGCCGGGGTAGGGAAGCGGATCACCGCTTCGACGCTGGTCGGCAGCGACAGGGTATCGCCGTCAATGCGCATGGGCCCGAGCGTCGCCGAATAGTGTTGCAGGAGCTTCTGCACAAACGCGTTGTCAGGATCGGCGTACTGACCGGTGCGGGTCTGCAGCCTGATTTCAGGGCCGAGCCGCACGTGCTTCACCCGATTGGTCTCGCCGGTATAGGGGTTGTCCCATTCCTCCAGCAATTCACCGGTGGTCAGGTCGGTGTAGTAGGTGAGCTCGAACATTGCGATTTTCCAGCTGCCGTCCGCCTGCGGGAAGAAGCGCTGAAAAATGCCGACCTGCATGCCGTATAGCAGTGTGGAACGGGCTTCCACGACGCCATAGCGGGCGCCGCTCATCCACCAGACGACGAGTCGCTCGTCAGTGGCTGCTGCCAGCCGCATCCAGGCCGCCAATACGTCGCTTTCCTGCGCGTTCAGGCGCGCGCTTGAGCAGCCTGTTTGACATAAGGGCAGCAGCGCCAATGCCGCGCTGAACGCTCTCCGATCCATCGTGTGCTCCTCAGCAACGCGCCATCTCTGGGCTTCGGGCATTCCAATCCAATGTGACAACGCTGTCCAGTAGGCAGGGCTTGAAATAAGTCAGCAAAAGCTTGCATTAATTCTTACGTTTGTTTACTGTTAATCACACTAAGACACGTAAAAGAACGACAACAAATGTAATTCAAATGGATTAGTTACTCCCCTCGGGGCCTCAGGCCTTTGTAACAGTTCGGTTACAGCTCGTTATGTCGTGTTTTAGAAGAAGAACAAACACGGAAGTATTAGTAATAAATCCGAGTGTATCTACGAGATTATAGATGATTAGAAGTTACACAGTTTCGGAACTGGAGCAGATGTCCGGCACAACGCGCCGGACTATCAGCGACTACATCGCGAAAGGGGTCCTCGCAGGTCCTTCTCATCGCGGTCGTGGTGCGCGGTATCCGCAGAAGGACCTGGATGTCCTCACGGTGCTCCCCCGTTTACGCACGCTGATGAAGAAGGAATTTCCGACCCTTAAAGAGGTGTCGGCCTTTCTGAGTCAGCTGTCGGTCCGCGATATCAACAAGCTGGCCAATCTCCCCTCCGAAGAATCGTTTGTGGCCGAAATGCGCCGATTGCGCGTGCGCATCGCACTCATGAGCCTGCTGCCCTATATGGCGCCGGAGCGTATTGACGAAGAACTGGGCCGTTTAACCCGCGGCCAGATCCGCGGCATTGATGCCGGTCGCACCCAGATCGGCGCCGTTCTCGACATAGAAGCGCTCATGCAGGCCGAGGCACATGCCGTACCGGCTGCTGCTGCAGAGCAGGCCGAGCCGCAAAAGTCCACCTGGACGGTCGGCTGGCTGCATGAGCAGGACGACCCGGCGAGAGCGGGCGAATCGGCAGCAACGCCGAAGCCGGTCGCCGGCTCTGATCTCGCCGACACGACGACTGATCTTGAAGGGTTACTGGCCGCTGCGGAAGAGACGCAGCCGGAGATGCGGGCCTTCGTGAACAAATCTGTCAAAGGCTCTGGCGGCAACAGTGCAAAAAGCGATTCGGTCGAAGACAGGCTGAGCGAAATCGCCACGCGACTCGAGAAGCTCGAATCGCTGCTCGACCGAGCCTGACAAAACCGAGTCTTACAAAAAAAAATTTAACCACTACAACAGATAGCAGTAACCAGGGGTACAAACGTGAAAAAAGAATTTTTGAAATTTTCTGCAGCCGCATTGCTGGCATTAATGCTGGTGCCGCAGGTGCAGGCCGCATCGGTGTCGGTCACGATGACGCAGACCAATGTTGACGAATTCCTTCCGGACGGTCTGGATTATTTGTCAGTCACGATCAGTGACGGTTTGGATGGTGCAATCGACTTTAGCGTCGAAATTCTTTCGTTGCTGACTGACCTGAACGCCGGTAGCGACTTCGGCATCCAGGAGTTCACCCTTAATCTCGGGAATTCAGCCGCATCGGTCGCCGATTTCCTGGTGCCATCCGGTTGGTTCGCGCGTGAGTTCGTGCCCGCCGGCACATTCAACGGTTTCGGTGATTTTGACATCCACCTGAAGGGCACTGACAGCACACGGCAACAGCCGCTGGAGTTTTCGATTGTCGACGTCGTCGGTGACACGGTATTTGATTACGTGAGCTCGCTGTCAACCGGCAGTGCGGCTGAGGGCAATGTCCTGTTTGCCGCGCGTCTGGCCGG
>JABDLC010000061.1 GCA_013001905.1 Gammaproteobacteria bacterium
CGGTATTCCGCAGGCTGTGCTCGACCTCGGTAAAGCCAATGCGGAAGCCGAAGGCAAGGACGGCTGGGTACTACGGCTGGATCAACCAACCTATGTCGCAGTGATGACTTACGCCGACGATGACCGCCTGCGGCAGGACTTTTATACCGCCTGGGTCACGCGGGCATCGGATCAGGGGCCGGTCGCCGGGCAGTTCGACAACACACACGTGATGGAAGACATCATGGGCCTGCGCCACGAAGCGGCGAATATCGTCGGCTTCAAAAACTTCGCCGAGTACGCACTCGCGAGCCGCATGGCCGCGGATGTCGACGAAGTGACGGATTTCCTGCACCACCTCGCCACGGTGTCGCGCCCGTCGGCAGAACAGGAACTCGCCGATCTGGAAGCCTGGGTCGGCCGCAAGCTGGAGCCGTGGGACATCGGCTATTACTCTGAGAAGCTCCGGCTCGACCGGTTCTCCATCTCCGACGAAGAGTTGCGCCCGTACTTCCCGCTGCCGCGGGTCATGGACGGCCTGTTTCAGGTCATGGAAAAACTCTACGGACTGCAGGCACGTGAACGGCACGATGTGGATCGCTGGCAACCCGAGGTGCAGTACTACGCGCTGGTGACGGAGAGCGGCGAGGAAGTGGGCGGGTTCTTCATGGACATGTACGCCCGACCCGACAAGCGTCCGGGCGCGTGGATGGACGAATGCGTGCTCCGCAAACGCAGCAACGGCAGCGTGCAGTTACCGGTCGCGCATCTGGTTTGTAACTGCACTAAACCGGCAGACGGTAAGCCGGCGCAGTTAAGTCATGACGAAATCGTAACGCTGTTTCATGAGTTCGGCCATACGCTGCATCATTTGCTGACGCGCGTGGACTACCCGAGCGTATCGGGCACCAACGGGGTGCCATGGGACGCGATCGAGTTGCCCAGCCAGTTCATGGAGAACTTCGCGTGGGATCCCGACGTGGTGCGCGGTATGTCGAAGCACGTGGATACCGGTGCGCAACTGCCCGACGAATTGCTCGACAAGCTGCAGGCCTCCCGCGTGTTTCAGTCCGGCCTGCAGATGGTGCGGCAGGTCGAGTTTTCGCTGTTTGACTGGCGCATCCACGCCGAATACGACCCGACTAAAGGCCCGCGCTTCAGGGAAATCCTGAATGAGGTTCGTGAGCAGGTTTCGGTCATCAGGCCGCCGTCTTTCAGTCGCTTCGCCAACAGCTTTGCGCACGTCTTCGGCGGCGGCTATGCAGCCGGTTACTACAGCTACAAGTGGGCGGAAGTACTGGCTGCGGATGCGTTTTCCGCGTTTCAGGAACGCGGCGTCTTTAATCGTGAGGTGGCCGACAGCTTTCGGGAAAACATACTCGAGGTCGGCGGCACGCGCGATATCGGTGAGGCCTTCCGCAGTTTCCGCGGCCGCGCGCCGCGCATTGAGCCGCTGCTGGCTCAGGCCGGCATCAACACCGTCCCGCCCGATAACTCCTGACAGGCGTCGCTATGAAAGTCGCAAGCTGGAACGTCAACTCCATCCGTGTGCGCCTGCAGCAGGTGCTCGACTGGCTCGACGGCGAGCAGCCCGATGTACTCGGCCTGCAGGAAATAAAAATGCCGACCGAGGACTTCCCGGTCGCCGAGTTCGCGGAAGCCGGCTATGTTGCCGAAGTCGACGGGCAGAAAACCTACAACGGGGTCGCACTGCTGTCCAAAGCCGAAGGTACGGATATTCATCGTGCGATTCCCGGCCTGGCGGATGAACAACGACGCGCGATTGCCGGCACCTATGACGGCACCCGGGTGATCAATCTCTATGTACCTAACGGCAAGGCGGTGGGCGACGAGAAGTATGACTACAAGCTGAACTGGCTGGCGGCACTCAACGAATGGGTCGCAACGGAGATCGCCGCACACGACAAAGTGGTGGTGATGGGCGACTTCAATGTCGCGCCTGACGATCGTGATGTGCACGACCCTGAAGAATGGGCCGGCAAAATACTCTGCAGCGAGCCGGAGCGTGCGGCACTGCAGGTGCTGCTGGACCTCGGTCTAACTGACAGCTTCCGGCTGTTTGAGCAGGCGGAAGGCGCCTTCAGCTGGTGGGATTACCGTGCGGCCGGGTTCCGCCGCAATCGCGGGCTGCGTATTGACCTGCTGCTCGTGAGTGACGCCGTGAAGGCGAGCTGCACGGCCAGTCGTATCGACAAGGAGCCGCGCATGCTGGAGCGGCCTTCAGATCACGCGCCGGTGATTGTGGAGTTTTAGGTGGAGTTCTAGCGACCCTCAGATCTTACGCGTGCGATTACGCGCGATTGAAATCTCGGGATGCCACGTAGACTCCGCCCCGGGGCCACGCCGCGCGATCGATGCATCGATCATGAACGGCCGCCCCTCGCGGGTCGCGTCGACGGCACGCTTGATGACTTTCTTGATATCACCGGGCTTCTCGAGCTTGCTGCCCGCCACGCCCATGCCTTTGGCGATGTCGACGAAATTAATATCCGGGTTGCCGAGATAACACGACATATCTTTCCACGCCTCGCGGTTCTGCCTCGCGAGCTGCGAGAACAACACAATGCGGCCGCGCTCGCCGTCGTAGCTGTGATTGTTGAACACGACGAAGATTACGGGCACTTCGTAACGCGCGGCGGTCCACAGCGCCTCGATTTGCCCGAACAGCATCGCACCGTCACCGACCATCGCGACGACCTGACGATCAGGCTGGGCAATCTTGGCGCCGATGCCGGCACCGATGCCCCAGCCGAGTGCGTAACCGGTGGTCGGCCCGATGACCTGCTTCTTGCCGGGGCCGAAAGTCATCCAGTTCTGAGGATCACGGCCACCGGTCTCGACGACTACGATCGCGTCGTCCTCGAGCAGGCTGTCCATCTCAAAACACAGGCGTTCGGCAGACACCGGTGAGCTGTTCCAGGTTTCGTCCGCCTTACTGCGCATCCGCGCGCGCGATTTAAGGTAATTCGCCTCTGCTTTTTCCAGCCGAGGTGCGCTGAGTGCCTGCAGTTGTTCGGCGGTCGCCTGTGCCTTGATGGACTCAATCAGCGCGGTCGTTGTCTCGCGCAGCCCGGCAGCAATCGCGATATCGGTGGGATAACGATTGGCGATCGTGTCGTATTCAAGGCGGGCATTAATCAACCGCGTCGAATCTTTCACCGGCGTGGTAACGATCGATTCATCCGGCATCAGCGCGCCGAGGTTCAGGAACACGTCTGCGCGACGTATGCCACGCGGGAAGCCCATGCCGGCATAGCCGCTAAACAATGGGTGACTGAACGGGAAATCACCGAACACGCTGAAGCCCTGAGATACTTCCGCGCCCAAGAGTTCGGCCAGCTCCAGTGCCGCATCGGCCGCACCGGCCCGCGTCACTTCCGCGCCGACATTGATCATCGGGCGCTTCGCTTCCAGCAGCAGGCGGGCAGCCTCGTCGATTACGTCGGCGCGCGGCTGCATTTCGACCGGTACCTGAAAGTCATCCTGCGGGTAAATCGTTTGCGTAATGTCTTTAGTGTCGAGGATGTCGCGCGGTATTTTGATGTAGACAGGGCCGCCCGGCTGCGTGCCGGCGAGCTTGAAGCCGCGGCGTGTCATTTCGGCAATGCGGTCCGGATGCTTGATCTGCCAGCGCCACTTCGTGAACTGTTGGGTCGGCTGCAACCAGTCTTCGACCTGCTGGAAGCCGTCACGGCCCGTTTGCTGCGAATTCTGCCCGTCTGAGAATACCAGCAGGGATGAGCGGTCTTTCCACGCGTTGTACAGATTGCAGAGCGTGTTCGGCATGCCGATGCTCGGCATGAACAATGCGGCCGTACGCCCGCTCGCCAGCTCGTAACCGTGTGCCATCGCCGTCGCCTGACCTTCCTGCAGCGCGATGATCAGATTGAGCGCGGGACGTTGCCCGACGGCATCATAGAAACTCGCCTGCCCCGTCGAATTCGCATCAAAGACGTAATCCACGCCCGCCGCCTGCAATAGCTCCGCAATGATCTCGCCACCGTTGCCCGTGAATTCAAACGCTTCACTGACGGAATGCTCACCGGCATTCGCGACGGACGCCACGACTGACTGCGCTGCTGCGGCGCTGAACCCGAGTGCCAGCATGCGCTGGCCGAACTCCCGCCGGGACATATCGTTGTCGAGCAGCTGTTTGATCAGATCGCGCATCAGTTCGCCTCGGTGGTCACTTGCAGGAAATGGTACAGCGCGTCGATTTCTTCAGGGTCAAAGAAGTCGGTGAAATCCGGCATGTCATCCGTCTCGCCGGACAGGCGCGCAACAAAATCAGCGGGGGTATCAGTGAAGGACTGCAGACCGTCGACATCATCACCGTGGCAGTTGGCACAAAAGTCAGCGTACAGATCGGCACCGTCGGCCATGAGTTCCGCATCTTCCGCATCGGGCTCCGCCGCCATTGTGACTGCACAGACGAATAACAGGGTGAGACTCAGCCAGACTGATTGCATTGTTTTCCTCATGACTCTCCTCATGAATCAGGCGTTGCGGGTTCCGCGCCCGCACCACGCTCCTTTTTGACCGCGTAAATCCACAAAAATCGCGATGCAATAAACAGGATAAATGCGCCGAACAATGCGTCGACCATCACCACGCCCACAGCGCCGCTTTCCGGGCCGAGCGTGAAAAAAGAAATTACTGCGGTGCCGAAAGCGAAGACAGCACTGATCATCAGCACGACCGAGAAGCCTCGGGCTGCCAGTGTGAGCCAGGTGCGGCCCGCCTCATGGGCCGGTTCCTGCGGTTTTGTGCGGTTTTTGTTCATAGGGCAGATAAGACAAAGTTTACGCCGGTTTCAGGGCGGAATCGGACATTGTCTGACGCTATCCGCCGTGTGAAAATCATTTTCCATAATCTGAGGCTGTTTGCAGTTCGCGGGTAGCTCGGGTTTCGGGGGGTGGACAACCGGTATGGGCGCAGCCGCAGCAGCGGTAATGGCGGCGCCGCAGGTGCGGCGCTTCGATTACGACGTAACGAATACCGTCAATGTCAGCGACATTGATGAGGTGCGCAATGCGACCCGCGAAATCGTCTACCGCGTGTGGCCGGGCGCGGGCTTCGACGAACTCTGGATCGCGTTTCACGATTTTCAGTTGCTATTCGAAGGCCGCCTGCCGGGTTACGAAGGCTGCGACACCGTTTACCACGATATTCAGCACACTCTGGATATGACGCTCGCCACGGCACGGCTGCTGGCCGGCTATGAACTCTCCGCCGATGATGACGAGCGACTCGGCGCCGACCGTGCCGTCGTCGGCATTATCTGCGCACTGTTTCACGATGCCGGCTACATACGCGAAAGCGCAGACCGCGAAACCCGCAACGGTGCCGAACTCACCAGCTGCCACATCAGTCGCAGCGCTGCCTGGTTGTATAACTATTTGCCGCGCATCGGTCTGAGTGAATACGCGAGTCGCGCGGCTGAAATCGTGCACTTCACCGGCTACGAAAAAACGATTGATGAGATCGCGCTGGACGATCCGCTCGACAGTCTGGTCGGCCACCTGCTCGGCACCGGTGATCTCATTGCCCAGATGGCAGATCGCTGTTATCTCGAGAAATGCCGTGACCGGCTGTATCTCGAGTTTGTATTAGCGGGTGTGGCAATCGAAGAGCGTGATGACGGCGCCCGCGTAGTGCGCTACCAGTCAGGCACCGATCTGCTGCTGCAGACACCTGACTTCTACCGCAACGTCGTTAAAAAGCGGCTGGATCAGGATTTCGGGCGTGCCTATCGCTATGTGGAAGTGTTGTTCGACGGGGAAAACCCCTATCTCGCTTTCATCGAGCGCAACATCGCCTATCTGGAACACATAATCGAAACCGGCCAGTGGCCTGCGCTGCGGCGCTCGCCGCCCTGCTTCACGTTTAATGAAGAACCGGTGATCGCCGCGAATGCGCTCGTGAACAAGAAGCTGGCCGAATTGCGGCGGAGCCGGCCCGCCGTCCTCCCGACTCACTGACAGCCCGCGGCTAGTCTTCGCCGTCCCAGTAGCCCACCGGGTTCGGTTTGTAGAAACCACTGACGCCGGCGTCACCCGACTGCCAGAAATCCTTGGAGCCCAGGACGCCGAGCTTGCCTGAATCGGGGTAGTGCACCACTTCCGGCATGATCATGGTCGACATGCACAGGTAGATAAGGTCGTTGTCGCTGTCGTTCACCAGCACGTGCGCGTGCTGCTCGCCCTTGGGCAACATGATGAAGTCGCCGGCTATCACGGTATCGGTCTCATCCCCGATCGTCAGCGCGCCGCTGCCGGAAACGATAAACAACGCTTCATCATTCGCGAGATGTGCATGCTTGGGGAACGCCCGCTTACCCGGCGCCACGCAAAATGCACTACAGCCGAGCTCGTGATTGTCATTCATGTCGGTCAGCGAAATATGGCCGCGCTGAAACTTGTCACCGTGTGTCGCCTCACGCCAGGTGGCGGTATTGATATTTACTTTTTTCATCAGGGAAGGCTCATGCTTCTGGCCGGTACCAGTGCCAGGGTTCGTAGATAACGCCCTCCGGATTGTCGCGAGGGTATGACATTAAAAATCCGAAGTCGGCCGCCCGGGTGCTTAACCACTCAAACGCCGGCGACTCATCAAACTCTTCGACCAGCGGCTTGTAGCCGGGCGTCGCTATATCAATCGCATTACCCGTATGGTGCTGACTGAAGCCGGGCGCCACGTTCACCATGAGAATGTCGTCAATGCACTGACCCGCATTGATTTTCTTCCGAATCAACATGGCCTGATATTCGATGCTGCGGTAGCCGGACACCGGCAGCAACGTCACCGAGTCAGCGGCCGCCGCCGCCGCCATGTCGCGCCATGCCATCGCCGTTGCCGGCGTCAGTTCGACCGGGCGCCCCATGATATTGGGGCCGACGTCTTCCAACTGCGTCGCTTCACGATAACGCTGCAACAGCGGCCGGGTGCCGTAATCCGCAGCAATACCGAGTTCGGCGAACAAGGCCGCATGTAAATCCGTGACCATCAGGACGTGTCTTTGGCGACCCGCTGCAGGCGGTCGCCCACGAAATCGAGTGTGCCGGAATCGAGCATTTCTATGTGCGCCAGTTGCGGAACCACGGCACTGATCCCGTCTATGTCGTAGCAAACCACTGCGCCGAAACTGCTGTACATCGTCACTAGCTCATCCACGGTGGCCTTGCCCAGGGCGGCGAGACTCCATGACGGCTGCCCGCCGACCTCGCTATATAAGAGGCCCAGTTGCGGCTCGAAACTCACGAAGGAATGCAGGTAGTCATTGATACGCTCACGCGCCGCAGGCGTAAAACGGCCGCCCAGATCCACTACTCTGGGCTGTCTCTCAATGACATCGACTTCTTCAGTCATTACTCTGGCTTAACTGCTTGCACCGGCAGCCGGGCTGTCATCCTGCAACAACCCCCGCACCGCCTGCACGAAACCCGGCAGGCCCTTATCGTCGGTTTCTGTGGAACGGACTGCGGCCCAGCCGCTCCGTTCGCGGTGCTCTTCGAGTACCAGTTCTTTGGCCCTGCCGTTCCAGAACAACCTGTAGAGCACACCGCCACGCTCCAGATGCAGCAACCAGCCGCCGAAACTGCCCAGCGCAGCAACGTACTCATCGACGTCGTAACCACACTCTGCACAGGTATCCCGCAGCGCGGCTTCGTAGCGCTCGGCCTCCGGCCCCTGCTCTCGCTTATTTTTATCGCCGGGCTTGCCGCCCAGCCAGAATACCGGTTGTTCCGCCAACAGCGGCTCCTCAATTATCTACGTCGAATGGTCTATTTCTAATTATCAACTTTAGCACGAGCACCCGCTGCCCGCGCCGCTCGCTAATAGAAGCTCAGGTCAAATACCAGAACTGCGCAGGCGATCAGGTACAACAGCCAGAAGAAGAACGCATAGGGGCCGGGATGATTCTCGCCGCCGAAATCACGCGCAAAGTACTCGGGGAATCCGAAGCTAGCCAGCCAGGCGATAAACCGGTAGAAGAGAATCGGCGCGAGAAAGATAAACAGCACCAATGCTTTGACCAGACTCTCGTCTCTGCCGTCGCGCCAAAGCATGTACAACAGGACAGCCACGAAAATAAGCAGGGCGTTCCGCTGATGCTTTTCCATGGCGAAAGAGTAACGCAAAAAAAAGGCGCCGCGTAGGCGGCGCCTTTAAACCTGCGCAGCAGCTATCAGTCCGCGGCAAAGTTAATGATCGGGAAACACGGGAAGAACCCGTTGTTGGCACAGTTCAGAAAGCCGATCTGCACACCCACGATCGTGTCGGTCTTGTTAAAGAAGCCCACTTGAAAAGTTGATTCTTCTGAAATATTCACCGCACTGATATCGGCCAGCGTATCGCCAGTGCTGATGTTGGCGATTCCCACGCTGATGCCGTTCACATTGTTGGTCAGATTCAGGCCACCGAGGTTAATACCCGTATCGCTGCCTTCGTGAATATTTACGAGGCCCATCGCAAGACCCTTGAACTGGCCGTTGACACGGTTGCCGCCGACGAACAGCGGCAGACTCAGACCGGTCATGTTGTCGAGCTCTGACAGACCCAGTGCCAGATCCAGCCCGGACATGTTGCCGGATTCGCCATAGAGCACAGACAACCGCACACCTTTGACGTTGCGCTTGTCAGGGGCGTTCAATTCAAGCATCGAAAATTGCAGCGGTGCGGGATCTTCAGCACTTGCTGTTGTAAACGGAATAACAATTGCGCAGACCAGCGC
>JABDLC010000088.1 GCA_013001905.1 Gammaproteobacteria bacterium
CAGCAAACTCTTTATCGTCTTCACGCAGATGCAGGATGACGGTGGTCCCGCGCTCGGCTTTCTCCACGTTTTCAACCGTGAATTCACCCTCACCGGAGGACGTCCAGTGCACACCCTCACCGACACCAAGACCGGCGCGCCGCGTCAGCAACTCGACGTGATCGGCTACGATAAACGATGAATAGAAGCCCACACCAAACTGCCCGATCAGCGACGAATCCTTACGCTGATCACCGGTCAGCTGCGACAGGAATTCATTGGTGCCGGATTTGGCGATCGTGCCCAGGTGTTCGATAACTTCTTCGCGGGACATACCGATGCCGTTGTCGCTGATGGTGATCGTGCCGGCGTCACTGTCAAAATCAATCTTGACGTGAAGGTCGTTGTCACCTTCATAGAGAGCGTCGTTCGACACCGCTTCAAAACGCAGTTTGTCGCAGGCGTCTGACGCGTTGGAAATAAGCTCCCGCAGGAAAATCTCCTTGTTGCTGTACAAGGAGTGGATCATCAGGTGCAGCAGTTGTTTCACCTCGGTCTGGAAACCGAGTGTCTGCGCGCCGCCGTCCTGCTCGGGCGCGGCCGTAGTCTGTTCTGTCATGTCTCTCGTCCTGTCAGTACATCAGGGGTTGTGGGCCCTGAAATGGGGACGATGGAGAGAATTTCAACCCCGCGACAAAAATTGCCCGAAGGTCAGTATCTTAGGACGGATCAGCTACCGGCGCGGCGCTGCGGGTCGGCGGACCACGCCAGGTACAGGTGCGGCCGCTTGCTGCGCTGCGACCCCGGCGCTTCAGCACCCGGCTCCGGGCTCAATTCCCGGGCGCGCTCTCGACCGAGCTCGAAACCGATTTCGTGCCCCGCTGATTCAAGCGTGTCCGGTAGAAAGGTAGATACATCCATCCGCTCTTTCACGCTGGCGAGGGCGGAGTCGATCCATTCCCGTCGGGTGAGCGTGCGGGCGTTGCTGAAGGTCGTCTTATTATTGTTATTGTCATTCGACATGATAGGTATCAGTCCCGTTGGTGCGGTTTCGGGTTTTGCTTAGCCTGTACTGAATTTACGCCTGTACCCGCGATGACGATGTGAAAGCGATCACACGCGCCCGCCGGTTGCGCGATTTCGAGAAAACGTACTGTTATTACGTTACACGGGGGCCTGCATTGAAACGAAAACGCCACCGGACGCAGCGCGTGCCGGTGGCGTCTCAGACGTTGTTACAGACTTTATTCGTCGTCTGCGTCCCAGTCGCGGCGGACCTTTTCAGCCCAGCTGCGGTAGCCTTTGAAGCTGAACAGGGCCGGATCGGGAAGACTGCGCTTCTGATCCGGTGCCTGAACTTTCGTCAGCCAGTCTTTGTAGGCGTCCCAGCTGCCGACCTGCGCATTGTTCTTCCCGGAAGAAGTGTCTGCCGCAGCCGAACCAGCACTACCACGCGATAATTGTTGTTCGTATTTCGTAGCCAGACGGCTCGAAAAACCATTTATTTTTGAATCGCTCATTGACGTGTCCTTGTCCAATATTCGCCATAAATACTAGCGATACAGCTTTTGTTGAACGAGGAACTGCTTCACAAGCGGAAGCATTTAACTTATTGATTATATTAAGTTATTTATGTCAAATTGCGTCAGGTAACCACCCGATAGCACGGGTCATAAGGCTTTCCGCCCAATCGCATGCGGCCTTGCTCCACGCACGCGTTCAGTAACTGGTCGAGTTGCTGCATGATTACAGGGTCGCCGTTTATCTCGAACGGACCGTGCTCTTCGATGGCGCGGATACCGTCCTCGCGTATATTGCCGGCCACAATGCCGGAAAATGCCCGTCGCAGATTGGCGGCGAGTTCGTGAGCCGGCAGGCCCTTCTCGATTTGCAGGCCGGCCATACGCTCATGCGTCGCGTGAAACGGCTGCTGAAACTCGGGCAGGATTTGTAGCTGCCAGTTGAAGTACCAAGCATCCTTTTGCGCGTTGCGAAACTCGTGTACCGCATCGATACCGGTACGAACGCGTCGCGCCACCCCTTCGGCGTCATCGATATAGATTTCATAGCGATTGCGTGCAGCGGGACCCAGCGTCGCGCCGATAAACTCATCCACCATCGTGAAGTACCCGCGTGCCGACTCCGGGCCGGTCAGAATGACGGGCAACGGCACATCCGCATTGTCCGGGTGCAGCAGTATGCCAAGCAGGTAGAGGATTTCTTCGAGTGTGCCGACGCCGCCGGGGAACACAATGATCGAATGGGCGATGCGCACGAACGCCTCAAGCCGCTTCTCCATGTCCGGCAGGATCACCAATTCGCTCACAATCGGGTTCGGCGGCTCCGCCGCAATGATGCCGGGCTCCGTCAGGCCGATATAGCGTCCGGCGCGGATACGCTGCTTCGAATGCCCGATTGCAGCGCCCTTCATCGGGCCTTTCATTGCGCCGGGACCACAGCCGGTGCAGATGTTGAGGCCCCGCAGGCCAAGCTCATAGCCCACGACTTTGGTGTACTCGTACTCTTCCCGGTCGATTGCATGCCCGCCCCAGCACACCGTGATGTCCGGCGGCCGCCCGTGGCGCAGCACGCTGGCGTTACGGAGTATGTCGAACACCAGGTCCGTGATGTCCGCGTTGTCCTGTGGTTGACCGTCCTGATCATGCCAGCCGGCTCTGGCGAGCTGATCGACGAAGGCAATGTCGCGCAGCACGGCAAACAGCAGCTCGCGGATGCCGCGCACCATCTGCCCGTCAACAAAGGCACTGGCAGGCGCATTCTTGATTGCGACTGTTACGCCGTGGTCTTGCTGAACGATGCGCAGCTCGAAGTCACGATACTGATCCAGGACCTCTCGGGCGCTGTCGGTTTCACTGCCCCAGTTGAGGACCGCCAGCACACACTGGCGCAACAGCGCTTCGAGACTGCCGGCACCGGTTTCACACAGTGCGGCGACTTCCTGCCGGGACAGCACTTCCAGGCTGCCTTCCGGCATCACTTCGATCAGCAGTTCCTGAATGTCAGACATAGGCGTGAGTTTCGCTCGTCGCGTAGAGGCTGCCTGTGCGCCAGATCACGCTCAGGGCAAAATAGTGATGGGTGTATAGGGTTTGGTCAGTTGCCAGATTTCGATCATCGCGGCATTCGACACCGCAATACAACCATCGGTCCAGTCATATTTCCTGTAGTAGGACGCAGACTTCGTCGGCCGGGTCGGTTGACCATGAATCATGATCGCCCCGCCCGGCGCTACACCCAGCTTACGCGCATTCCGGATGTCGGCCCCGTTGGGATAGGAGACCTGTATCGCCATAAAAAAATCGGACTCGATCAAGCGGTTTGTCAGCCGGTACTCGCCCTCGGGCGTGCGAAAGTCGCCTTCACGTTGTTTGTGACCTTCCGGCATCAGGCCCAGCGCGACATCGAACTCGCGCAACACTTCGTTATCTTTATAGAGATAAAGTACGCGCTCAGACTTATCGACAACGACCCGATCAGCGACCAGTTCTCTGGCGGCCAACGGCTGAACCAGCAAGACCAGTAATACAACGAAGATCGCGCGCCTCATCAGGCGTCATCCTCCGGCGGCCTCAGGTAAAGTTTCTGACCCACATAGATGCGGTGCCGGTTCTTCAGACCGTTCAGCTCCATGAGGCGCCGCTGACTGATGCCTGCGTCGCGGGCAATAACACTGAGACTGTCACCGGACCGCACCGTGTACATCGCCGCACCTTCCGGTATCGACACGCCCGAGAACGGCAGCCTGAGCCGCTGCCCGATGCGAATATGGTGCCGGTTACGCAGCTTATTGAGCGCCATGAGCTCGCGCACCGAAACCTTGTAGCGTTGCGCGATCACGCTCAGGCTTTCGCCGCGGCGGACTTTGTGAAACTCGTCGGGTGTCTGGCTCGCGAAGCGCTGCTTCGATGGGATAGCCGCGATAATTTCCGCCGCCGACAGATCGGTCGCTGCAGCGGGAATACGCACAAATTTGCCGCGCGGCACATGTTTAGTGCCGTCCCAGACCGGCTGCAACAGAGCGGGATTATGGGGCTCCAGCTCGCTGAGCTTAACGCCCGCTGCCTCAGCCACAGCCCGCACCGGCACGTAACGCGGCACTTCAACCACGATGTCTGCACCGGGTGCATCTTTTTCGATAGCGCCAAAGTATTTTTCAGCATCGCGTTCAACATCGAGCGCCGCCAGAAAAGCCACGTAAAAATTGCGTGAGGCGAAACCGAACGAGCGCCCGTCGTACTCCCGGTTGATGCGGGCAATGTCCTCCGTGTCGAGCTTTTTCACCGCGCGGCGCATGCCGGTCACGCCGTGGTTGTAGGCAGTAATGGCCAGCGGCCAGGACTCCAGTACCGAATAGTTGTAAGCCAGCAACTTGGCTGCAGATTCGCTGGAGCGGAACGGATCACGGCGCTCGTCTACAACATGATCGATCTGCATAAAACGACGCCCGGTCGGACGGGTAAACTGCCACAGCCCCGCAGCGCCGACGTGCGACCGGGCTTTCGGGTTAAACGACGATTCCACATGCGGCAACGCGGCCAGCCCCAAGGGCACTCCGTGTTCGCGAAGCTGCTCTTTTATAAAGGGCTGCCAGGCACCGCTTCTCGCAATACCGGCGCGGAAGTTGTCAGCCAGACCCTGTTGAAAACGAATTCGCTTCGCCGCTTCCTTCAGCTCCTCGTTGCTCACGTCAGCGGGCCAGAGCGCCAGCACGCGCCGCTGTTCGGCATCAAGATTTTCGCGCTCGCCCCTGGCCAGAAGCTTGAGGGTCGCCTTGTAGCGATCACGAACCTTGTCGGCAATGCGGCGCCGGTCTTTGGATGACGCCCCGGGCGGAATCCGCACTGTCTCGTAGATGACGTCGAGGTGCCGGCTGTCATGCAGGAAGGCCTGATCAGAGTCAATCTGGCTGAATACCTGCCGCCAGAACTGAATATCGGGCTCCAGCTCCGCCGGACGCGCAAAGGGCTCAGCCGCCCGGGCCGTCGCAACGACAGGTGCTAGCACAAGACAGATGGCCGGTATGACCAAGAGTCGGGTGATAAAAACGCGAATTGTCCGGCTGTTCAACACGTACGTCGAGTCCATTCGTTGCAGGCGACAGGAACTCTGTAAATGTCTACCATTTGGCATAATTCTTCAAGGCGGGACTTCACACCTTTACAACTATGAGCGCGGGCCGCATACCACTCCACCGATTCTGGCAGCCGCGCTACTGGCCGACATGGCTCGGCGTAGCGCTGTTACGGCTGATCGTGATGCTGCCGCACGGCACCCGTCTGGCGGTCGGCCGCTGGCTGGGGCGCAGCATGCGCAGGCTGTTGGCGAAACGCCGTGAGGTTGCCGCGACAAATTTGGCGCTGTGTTTTCCCCAACTCAGTGACAGTGAACGCGAAGCACTCGAAATTCGTCACTTTGAATCACTCGGAATGGGTGTGATCGAACTCGGTATTACCTGGTGGTGCCCGCAGGACTACATCGCGCGTATTGCCTCGCTGGAAGGGATGGAGCATGTGCGTGCAGCGCTGGATAGAGGCAACGGCATACTCATGTGGAGTGGTCACTTTGCGACGGCCGAACTGACCGGGCGCATGCTGGAGCCTGAAGTACCGCCGATCGCCGCCATGTACCGGCCCAGCGAGAACCGCCTCAATGACCAGATCATGCGTCGCTGTCGCGGCAAGTCTGTCAGCGAACTGATCACCAAGAGCAGCGTACGCACACTGATCAAAGCGCTAAAGGCCAACCGGCCGGTCTGGTATGCCGCCGATCAGGCCTACATCGGTAAAGGCGCGGTCATGGCACCTTTTTTTAGCGAGCCCGCCATGACCAATACGGCAGTCTCGCAGATCGCGCGGGTCAGTAAGGCCGCCGTCGTGCCCTTCCTGCCGCTGCGACACGGGAACGGCGAACGCTACACGCTGGAATTTTTGCCGGCACTCGAAGATTTTCCGGG
>JABDLC010000098.1 GCA_013001905.1 Gammaproteobacteria bacterium
CATAACGCACTGCGGGATAAGGGGTTTTCGAAAAATGGTGCCGGAACGCAGACTTGAACTGCGGACCTACCGCTTACGAAGCGGTTGCTCTACCAACTGAGCTATTCCGGCACAGGCGCCATCTTCGACCGGTCTGACTCGACCGGAGCGAAGTATAGGCGCTGCAAATAAACCGGGCAACGCTTCCGCGCGCTGCCGGGTCACGTCCCGGGAGACGGCGTCAGGTGCGGTTGCGAACCCTCAGAATCACCTCAACATCCGCGGCTTCGGTGCCCTCCGGCAGCTCAGGTAGCTGACTGAACCGCAACTCCGCGGGATCAATATCAATCAGCTCGCAAGTGTCGACATTATAAAAGTGATGATGGTGACCGGTCGTAGAGTCGTAGAACTGTCGGGTCGAATCCACCGACACTTCGCGAATCAGACCCTCGTCGGTAAACAGTTTCAGCGTGTTGTAAACAGTCGCCTTGGAAACCCGGCTGCCCTGACTGTTGAGACGGCTGATGATCTGCTCCGCCGACATGTGTTGCGGCGCACTTAGCAGAATGCGGCCGATCTCCAGACGCTGACTTGTCGGCTTTACGCCTGCGGCACGCAAGCGAGCCTCAACGTTTATTTCCTCTTGCACAATCCACCCCCCGGTTGATTGGTTCTTATTATTTTGAGCGTCGATTTTAGACCTTCAACAAAGGGCCGCGCAATTCTTAACACAGCAGTTTTTCTCTTGACAAAGCAGTTTTTCTGGTCGAAATCACACGAAATCCGGCTGGTGAACAACCGCCCAATTGCCGCAAATTGGGCTCTATGGCTATTGCTTTCTGTCGCAGGAATTTTTCGCAAAACGGATACTCGCTTGCGGAGCTTATCGTGACGATTGCGCTGCTCGGGTTGCTGCTGACTCTCTCCTTTCCTGCCATGCATAACCTGCACAGCACCCGCGCCATGCGTACTCAGGTCAACGACCTTGTGCACGCGATACATCTCGCGCGCCATACCGCGTTAATCAGCGGCAACACCATCACGTTGTGCCCGAGTCATGACGGCAATCGCTGCGACTACGATGCGGGCTGGAATGACGGCTGGTTGCTTTTTACTGACGCAGGTTCAGCTTTGCGACCGCAGGTCAACTCAGCCGGGGATGTGTTGCTAAGTCATCGCACATCAACGCCGTTACACATTTCCGCCAATCGCCCGGTATTCAGATTGCGCAGCTACGGCCGCCGTTCAACAAACGGCACGTTTATGTTTTGCGACCCTAGAGGCCGGGTTGATGCGCGTCGACTTGTCATCAGTTACACAGGCAAGCCGCGCGCCGAACCCGCCCCGCCAGATCGATGCGTGACCACCTGAACCGCAGCCTGATAAATCAGCTGATCCCGCAGCGCGGCGGTAGTCTGGCTGAAGCACTGATCGCGAGTGCTCTGCTGACCACCGGCATGCTCGCGGTGATGCTGATGGCGATTCGCGGCAACGCCCTGATTGGCGCCGATCTTGAGGCCCGCGCTGCGCTGCGGGCCGCCGCTGATGAGGTCGAGCTGGAGGCTCTCCGGCCGCGCGTTACGCCGGAGTTGCTGTTACAGCTGGAGACGGAGCTGCAGACTTCACCATGACTTGCTTTGCTGCACGACTTCCTGCACCCACGGACCTGCGCCGCCACCTGCGCGGTTTCTCGCTGACAGAGCTCATGGTCGCACTCGCGATCAACGCGTTTGTTATGGCCGGCGCACTTACGCTGTATCAACGACATAGTCAGCACTATCAGTTTCTGCAGGCAGCCGCAGCCCTTGAAGAACGGTTGACCTTCGCAATGCGCGCGCTGATCGACAGCACACAGGCAGCCGGCTTCTTTCATCTGACCACCGGCAGTCCGCCACCCGTGCCTGCAACCGCATTCTGCGGCGGCCGCGACGTCACAGCGTGGGCGCTCGCGACAATACCGATACTGGAGGTGAACAGCGCGGGCTCACTACCATGTTCCACCGTCGGACGCGCGATGACAGGTAGCGACATACTGGTTTCGCGCCACCTCGATAGCCAACCCGCAGTGCCCGAACAACAGGCTCATGCCTGGTATGTGGATACGCGATCATCGGAATCCGGCCTGCCTTCACTGCGACGCCAGACATTACTCGCGGATGGGCGCGTCCAAAATCAGGAAATCATGCCGGGCATTACGGCGCTGCGGGTGCGCTCAGTCGTCGACAGTGACGGTGACGGGTTGGGCGACAGCCTGCATAACGGGCCGATTGCAGGTGCACTGGCCGTGCTGCTGGAAGTCGTTGTGCAGAGCGACCGTAACGACATTGGCGACCGGACCGCGCGGCGCCTGATCACAGTACGAAATCAGCCATGAAATAAACGATGAAACAAACGATGAAACAAGCGCTCAACAAAACGGGAAAATGCTCCATCTCTCAGACATACGGTCAGGGCGGCGCAGCTCTGGCAATCACGTTGATGCTGCTGGCATTTCTGTCGCTGGCCGGTATCAGCGGGCTGCGCGCCGCAACCGTCGCGCTGCGCCTGAGCACGGCGCTGCAGGATGCCGACCAGGCCTTCGCACTGTCAACCCGTGCGATCGACCATGCACTGACGACAGCGCGCGACGATCCGGCCTCACTGCCCGCGTCCGGCACACAAACTCTACCCACGCTGCGCGACCCTGCATACCCGGAGAGCCGGGCTGACGGTGAAATCCGCTTTGCCGGAACACAGAGCTGCCCTGCACCACTGACGGGGACACGGTACGACTACGAAATCAGGGTGACAGCGACTGCCGGGCGAGGCGCACTGAGCCATCAGCGTCAGCACTTTTATTATTGCCGGCCCGCATGCAGCACGCCTCCGTGTGCGGAAACCGGCCCGGTGAAGTCTGGTTGGCAGGTGACACAGCCGGACTAACCAGCAGGTTTAAGCGGACTCTGTCGTTGACTGCCCGCGACGGTGTTTCTCGAGAAAGAAACCATCAAACAATACGAAAGCGACACCGACGGTGATCGCGCTATCGGCGACATTAAAGGCAGGCCAGGCAAGATCTTCGTAGTACAGCAGCAAAAAGTCGATGACGTAGCCGTACAACAACCGGTCGATCAAATTACCGATCGCACCGGCGAGAATCATTGCCAGCCCCGCGGCGAGCACGCGGCAACCTTTACGCGGCAGTGTCCACTGATACCAGAGGATACCTGCGCTGACGAGCGCAGCCACGCTACTGAAAAAATACTTCTGCCAGCCGCCCGCCTCAGCGAGGAAACTGAATGCCGCACCCTCATTGTGATAACGCACAAGATCGAAAAACGGCAGGATATTGATCTTGTCGAACTCATCAAGCTCGAGACTGACAATCCATTTGGTCAGTTGATCCAGAATCACCAGCGGGGCCGTCAACCACAGCCATTGCAATGACCGGAATCCGGCTCGCGTTTGGGCGGGCTCACTCACAGTCTGTTACCCGCCTACGCATAGGCTCGCTGCTCCCCCGGGCCGGTGATGTTGTCAACGCAGCGCCCGCATATCTCCGGGTGCTCAGCATGTGAGCCAACGTCCTCACGCCGGTGCCAGCAGCGCACGCACTTCTCGTGCGAACTTGCACCGACCGCCACACGAAAACCATCACCGTCGACAGCATCCGCCGGCGCGTCGCCTAGCGGAGCGACGTCTGCTGCGGACGTAATAAAGACGAAACGCAACTCATCACCAAGCTGCTCCAGCGTGGCGCGCAGCGCACCGTCGGCATACACCGTCACTGTTGCCTCCAGCGCAGAGCCGATGGTGCCGGCATCACGCAGAGATTCGAGCGCTCTGGAGACTGTTTCACGCACTCCGATCAGGGCGCTCCAGTCGATAGCGAGATCACCGCCTGCATCGATTTCTTCGAACAACGCAAGAAACACTGAGTTGTCGCGCTTGCCCGGCAGTTCCTGCCAGATTTCTTCGGCGGTAAAACTAAGCACCGGTGCGAGCCAACGCACCATGGCTTCCGCTACCAGATACATCGCTGTCTGCGCCGAACGGCGCGGATGCGAATTCGTCCCCGTCGTATAGAGCCGGTCCTTCAGAATGTCGAGGTAAAACGACCCCATGTCGACGATGCAGAAATTGTGCAGGTTTTGATAGACGCGGTGAAACGCATAACTACGATAGGACTCCAGCAGTTGCGCCTGCAGCTGTGCCGCGCGCTGCACGGCCCAGCGATCGAGATCCGTCATTTCCGCCACGGGCACGCTGTGCTGCTCAGGATCGAACCCGTGCAGATTGCCGAGCAGAAAGCGCGCCGTGTTGCGCATCCGGCGATACGAATCCGCTACGCGCTTCAGAATCTCTTCTGATGCGCTCATCTCCCCGCTGTAATCCGTCGCCGCGACCCACAGCCGAAGTATGTCGGCACCGAGATTGTTCACGACTTTTTGCGGCGCGATGGTATTGCCCAGCGACTTGGACATCTTGTGCCCTTTTTCGTCGACGGTGAATCCGTGCGTCATGCATTGCTTGTACGGCGCGTCGCCATGCATCGCGACCGACGTCAGTAACGAGCTCTGAAACCAACCGCGATGTTGATCCGACCCTTCGAGGTACAGATCACACTGCTGAGGAATTTCGGCACGACTCTCGGACAGGCAGTGGTGCACCATGCCCGAGTCCATCCAGACGTCCATCGTATCGACAACTTTGTCGTAGTCGGCTGCGTCATCAACCAACTCTGCAGGGTCAAGCTCAAACCAGGCGTCGATACTCTCGTCACTGATACGATCCGCCACCTTTTGCAGCAGTTCAGGCGTATCGGGGTGCAACTCTCCGCTTTCCTTGTGCACCAGAATCGGTATCGGCACGCCCCAGGTGCGCTGTCGTGAAATACACCAGTCCGGGCGCCCCTCGACCATGGCTTCGATTCGCTGCTGACCCCAACCGGGAATCCACTCCACGCCCTTGATGGCCCGCATTGCATCGCGACGCAGACCGTTCTGGTCGAGACTCACGAACCATTGCGGCGTCGCGCGGAAAATCAGCGGCGACTTATGCCGCCAGCAGTGCGGGTAGCTGTGGCTGAAACCACTGTTGTTCAACAGGGTGCCGTTGTCAGCCATGTGCTCGGCGATCGCCTTGCCTGCTTTATTAATGTGTTGCCCGCCCCACAACTCCGTTGACAACAGGTACACGCCGTTGCCATCAACCGGATTGTCGAGCGGCAAATTGTTGGCAAGCCCGGCGGCAAAGTCGTCTTGACCATGGCCCGGTGCGATATGCACTGCGCCGGTACCGGTTTCGAGGGTGACGAAGTCGGTATTGATGACCGGCA
>JABDLC010000129.1 GCA_013001905.1 Gammaproteobacteria bacterium
GAATTGCGGCTCTGCTGTTGGCATCAGCCGCCAGGTTTCGAGGCCATTCGGCCCGCTACCACGACTGTAACGCAGCACGCCTTGCAACCCTTCAACTGCATCGCCGATACGCGGTGCGCGCGCTGGCAGACCGTTCGCGCTGAGATAGCGAACCGGGGAAACGTTTTGCTCCACGCGGCCGTCATCCAGCAGCAATGTTTGCGTTGCGACGCGAGCACGATGCTCGCGGTAGGCACTGGCATCCGGCGTCTGTGTCGATGTGAACTGGAATTGGCGTTTTACCGATGACAGCTGGATCTCACCGTAACGACCGAGGCCCGCGAGATCCTGCACGAACAGCGGCTGCTCAATGCGGACCAGCATGCCTTCGTAGCGTTCGAGATCCGCGATGACAATCTCATCACTGTTGGTCATGACCGCGGCCGCCGGGAGCGTCAGTTCAGTCAGCCGCAAGTTCTTGCGGCCGACCTTTCTAACCGTGCTGGCATTTAATTGCGTTTCACCGAAACGTTCATCCACACGACCACTGACCTGCACTACGTCGCCTGCAATAACTTCAGCCGATTGCGCATTGCGGTCAAAAACGAACAGGCCTTCCGAACTTCGCGGATCGTCATCGGCCGCGAGTGACTGCAGGTAAAAACCGCCGAGGCTGTCAGGATTGGCGTCATCGTCCTGGAAATCCCCACTGACGATGCCGGTGACAGTAACTTGCTGCCCCTCAAGTGGGCTTACTGCGGCATTGCCCTGAATCTCGCTTATCGGCATATCACCCGGTGCCGACAACACGGCATCCGCTTCGCAGCCGCAACAGGCTACTGCAAGGAACAGGACAGGGAAAATTTTCATGCGATGCGCCTTACGCTGCGGGAAACGATACCCGGCGCTTTATATCATGCGCAGCACCGCAGGCTTAAGGAGGCTGGCCCGGCAAGGCCGTTTGCTTAGCGGGAGACCTCGACGAACGAGGAAAGGAATTCGAGTCCCCGGCGTAGTTGCTGGCGATCCATCGAATTTGGTGAAGCATCGTGAAAATCGGCGACTACCCAGCGAACTTCGTGCAGATCGCAATATGCCCAAAGCAGGCGACCGATCCGGTACACATCGCTGCGTGTCCCGCAATGCGGGCAGCTCTTGAGGTCGCGGCGGCGGTCAATCGGAAACTGGACGATATTGCTGGCAACTTCGGCCATCGGAAGCCCTCTAAGATCAGTGGCAATGAGCATGATCGAAGTTCTCCCAGGCAACTGTGACCGGATTCTCAGCATGCCGGGGGCGAGCCAGGTATTTGGCTGATTTGAGACCTGCGTCGCGCGGCACGCGGCCGCTACAGCCGTGGCAAAAGCGCTATTGCTGCTGTAAAACTACGGCAGCGGCGAAAAAGCCTGACTTCTGCGGGGGAAAACCGATGAAAATTCAACAACTGGCGGGCCTTACGGCCGCATTCCTCCTGGCCTGCCCGGCGCTGGCCCAGGAGGAAATTTCCTTTAAGTCCACGCAGCTCGCGGACGGGCTGTACATGCTCGAAGGTGTCGGCGGCTTCACCGGCGGTAACCTGGGGCTGCTGGCTGGAGCCGACGGGGTCGTACTGATCGACGATGGCCTCGAACAATACAGCGCAAAATTGCTGACTACCGTCGCAGCGACAGCAGATGCACCGGTCGATTTCGTCATCAACACGCACGTGCACGGCGATCATGTTGGCGGCAATGCGGCACTGCACGCGCAAGGGGCTCGTGTCGTTGCGCATGACAGTATTCGCGTCCGCATGCTGGAAGCGGATACGGCGGCGGCCGCTCTACCCGAGCTGACGTTCACAGACGAAATTTCGTTTCATCTCAACGGTCAGAGCATGCAGATAATGCATGTTGCGCAAGCGCACACCGACGGTGACGCGGTCATCCTGTTTCCGGATGCGAACGCTATTCACACCGGCGACGTGATGTTCAACGGCCTGTTTCCATTTATCGATCTTGATTCCGGTGGCACTGTCAGCGGCTTTATCGAAGCGCAAACCCGGCTCATCGAGCTGTCTGACGAGGAAACCCGAATCATCCCCGGGCATGGCCCACTCGCAAACCGTGCGGACCTCGTAAGAGCCCGCGACATGCTGGTCGATGCCGCAGCTCGGGTGCAGGCCCTGCTCGATCGCGGGCTGGATGCTGACGCGATCAAGGCAGCCAATCCGCTGGCTGACTACCACGACAACTGGAACTGGGGCTTCATTACCACGGAGCGTATGACCGAGACGCTGCTCAGGGCGCTTGAGAGCCCGAACCGGCCGCCCCCACCCCGCCTCTGAGTGGCCGGGCGGGACGGCGTCTCGCCAATTCGGTAAACTCCCGCGCACAATAACCAAGGGGGGTATCACCGATGAGTGATTCCGAAGCTGTAAAGCTGAGCGGCGTCCAGCGCACGCTCGCCGCTGTTGAACGTATCGGCAACAAACTGCCGGATCCCGCAATGCTGTTTGTCGGCTTGCTTGTGATTGTCTGGCTACTGTCGTGGTTGCTGTCCGGCATCCAGTTCGACATGACACACCCGTTGACCGGCGAACCGCTGCGTGTCGTCAACCAGTTGTCCGGCACATCGCTCACCACATTCTTTACGAAGATGGTGACCAACTTCACGCACTTCCACCCGGTCGGCGTGGTGCTCGTCGCGATGCTTGGCATCGGTATTGCAGAGCACACGGGCTATATTAATTCAGGTCTGCGGGCGATGATGGCATGGACGCCGCGCTGGCTGCTGACACCGATGGTCATTCTCGTGGGCATTGTCAGCCATACGGCGGTCGACGCCGGTTACGTGCTCGTGATTCCGCTCGGTGGCGTGATTTTCTACGCGGCCGGCCGGCATCCGCTAGCGGGTATTGCGGCGGCGTTCGCGGGAGTTTCCGGCGGCTTCTCCGCTAATTTCGTGCCGTCGTCGCTGGACCCGATGTTGCAGGGAATCTCGCAGGCCGGCGCACAGATACTCGATCCGGCGATCGTGCTCAACCCACTGAACAATTACTTCTTCACTACCGCATCGACCTTGTTAATCGTCGGCCTCGGCTGGTACCTGACCGACAAGGTCGTCGAGCCGCGCCTGCACGACGAGGGTCACGAACTCGATGGCGACCTCGAAGACCTGCCCACGATGGAGCCGCTCGAGGCCAACGAGCGTCGCGGCCTGCGGTTCGCCAATATCGCGATGCTGCTCGGCATCGTTGCGTTGATCGTGACGGCATGGCCGGAAGGATCTGCCTGGCGCGATAATGAAGGCAACCTGGCGACTGGTGCTGCACCGCTGATGGGTTCGATCGTCCCGCTGATTTTCTTCATGTTCCTGCTGCCGGGCGTCGTCTACGGTTATGCGGCAGGTACCGTCAAGAGTTCGCGTGACATCATTGCCGGCATGAGCAAGGCAATGACGAGCATGGGTTACTACCTCGTCATCATGTTCTTTATCGCGCAGTTCATTTACGCGTTCGGACAGTCAAACCTCGGTGTACTGCTCGCGTTGAAAGGCGCAGCGGCGTTGAAGGCACTGGCATTACCGGGTTCGATCACGATCACGGGCATTGTCTTTCTGACGGGTTTCATCAACCTGTTCGTCGGCTCGGCCTCTGCGAAGTGGGCGCTGCTGGCACCGATCTTTATACCAATGCTGATGCAGCTCGGTATCTCGCCCGATCTCGCGCAGGCCGCTTACCGCGTCGGTGATTCAAGCACCAATATCATCACGCCGCTGATGCCGTACTTCCCGTTGGTCGTCGTATTCTGCCAGCGCTACGTGAAGTCGACAGGCATCGGCACGCTGACCGCCATGATGCTGCCGTACTCGGTGACCTTCATCGTAATCTGGACGATCTTCCTGCTCGTTTACTGGGCGATCGGCTTCCCGCTGGGCCTGCAGGCGCATTACGGTTACCCGGCGGGCTGATCCGTCGCAGTAGGTAACGAAAAACGGGGCCTAAGGCCCCGTTTTTTTTACTGCCGCGCTTGAACGCAAAGTCAGGTGTTAAGGAGTTCTTCAACCGCACGATGAGCGTGGGTAATCGCAGAGTTGGTGTTTGCTGCAACGCCGGCATCGGAGTTTGCGATGGCAATGCTGCCGTACGGCTGGCGTGCCCGCGCCCACGGTGTCGCATCAGGGTCGGGCCATTCCGGCTCCCAGATCAGGTCATTGCTGTACGAATAACCGTGCGCCCAGCGATTGACCGTGATTGCGCGCACATCGCGCCCGGCATCAAAACCGGCACCTGACAGGGCCTGATCAAGCTGGTCCTTGACGTGATGCTCGAACACGGAAAACGGCGTGGTCAGCAGGTGCCGCCGCCCGGCGCGCCACTGGTCCGGCCCCTTGATGTCAGGGAAGTGCTTCACGTGGCACATGTGCAGCACCATCGGCTGATCCGGCGAACTGCCAAACTGGTACTTGCCAATCGACACCGGGTAATCGAGTTCGACCTGTTTGAAAAAATCGTTCGTGTAATAAACGAAATCCGTTCCCAGCTCCGCAAACGGCCGCCAATTCGGCACCAGGACTTTCGTATACACGAGCGGCACTTTAACGTTGTAGGCAAGGCCCGACTTTTGTTCTTCCGGCAACTCGGGGCAAATATAAGGCACGACGCTGTTATAACAAGCCATCACGACATGTCTCGCGCGCACCGTGTGGGTA
>JABDLC010000145.1 GCA_013001905.1 Gammaproteobacteria bacterium
AGCAGCAGCTTTTCGCGCAGCGCGGGCTCGCAGCCATCTAAATAAGCAAATTATCGTCGGGAAGCGGCGACGCTCGGGGCGTCCCTCACCGGACGTTCGCTGTCGGCATCCATGCCTCTGCTCACTCTCGTTCCGGCTCGCTCCCGCTGTCCCTGCTCCGCTCGCCTCCAAGAGCCGGCGACGGCCGCCCCGAGCATCGCCGATGACGGCTGATATATGCGCATTTATGTGACCTTATTCACTTGACTGAGCGTATTATCGGCGTATGATGCGCAAATAGTATTTTTTATGCGCATAGTATGCGAGCCCGATATGCCGACAGCACCTGATATCAGAGCCAGACGCCGTGAGGCCATTCTCGAGATTCTCGAGCAGCAGCCCGTGGCCAAACAGTCCGACTTCGTGTCGCTGTTGAGTGCGCGCGGTGTCGAAGCCACGCAGTCGAGTATCAGTCGTGACCTCAGGGAACTGGGCATCACCAAACTGGCAAACGGCTACGCACAGATCGACGCCGGCACGTCGCTGGCTGATGCGGAGGTGCCGGAAGGGTTCGTGCGCGACATACAAACGGCCGGCCCGAACCTGACGGTGATACAAACGGCGACCGGCGCTGCGGCACGGGTGGCACTGTCACTGGATCGCAGCAACTGGCCGGAGATCGTCGGCACGATTTCCGGCGACGACACAATTTTTGTTGCCAGCAAAACAGCGGGCGACCAGAAACAACTGCTGAGCAAACTGCGTTCGCTGCAGCACTAAAGACAGAAACTGAACACGTATTTGAGCAGACGACATGACTGACACTTCACC
The DNA here is from genome assembly GCA_013001905.1 of Gammaproteobacteria bacterium. GTDB lineage: Bacteria > Pseudomonadota > Gammaproteobacteria > Steroidobacterales. Next base: position 811 of record JABDLC010000145.1, read on the forward strand.
CATCATCCTCGCGTACTCCGGCGGGCTCGACACTTCTTTCTGCGTACCGTGGCTGAAGGAAACGTACAACCGTCCGGTTGTGACCGTGTGCATCAACACGGGCGGCCTCGATGCGGCCGCCGCGGCGTCGCTCGAAGAACGCGCGATGGCGCTGGGCGCGCAGGAGCATGTGCTCGTGGAAGCGCGGCAGATCTTTTTCGACCGGGTGCTGAAATACTTAATCGCCGGGAATGCCCGGCGCGGCAATCTGTACCCGCTGTGTGTCGGCGCGGAACGGGGTATTCAGGCGACGCTGCTGGCGGAACTGGCGAGTGAACGCGGTTCAACGACCGTTGCTCACGGCTGTACCGCGGCCGGCAACGACCAGGTGCGGTTTGAAGTTGCGTTGCGCACCGTCAACCCGGCGCTGGAGGTGCTGGCACCGGTGCGGGATCAGGCTTTTCAGCGGGATCAGCAGATTAAATACCTGCAGGACCACAACTTCCCGATGCCGCCCTCCGGTGGCGAGTACTCGATCAACCGGGGCATGTGGGGCGTGTCGATTGGCGGCAGCGAAACGCTGACCTCGCAGAACACGATTCCGGAATCCGAGTGGGTACTGTCATCCGGTGCCTTCGACAAGAACCTGCCGGCGAAAGAACTGACCGTGAGTTTCACCGACGGCGTGCCGGTCGCGCTCGACGGCAAGGCCATGGGCGCCGTCGATCTGATCGAAGCGCTGGAGTCGATCGGCGGCGAGTACGCCATCGGCCGGGGCATACACCTGGGCGACACCGTGCTCGGCACCAAGGGCCGGGTCGCTTTCGAAGCGCCGGCAGCGGAGATTTTACTCAACGCGCATCGTGAACTCGAAAAACTCACGCTGAGTGCGTTGCAGATGAAAATCAAAGAAGGCGTGGCGCAGAGTTACAGCGACTTCGTGCACGAAGGTAAGCAGCTCGACCCGGTGTGCCGGGACATCGAAGCCCTGCTCGACTCGTCACAGGCAACGGTGACCGGCGACGTAAAACTGATTCTGCGGGCCGGCAGTGTGTTTGTGGCCGGCGTCGATTCACCCTATTCGCTCATGGCGGCGACCAAGGGTGTGTACGGCGAAGCCGCGGGCGAATGGACACCGCAGGACGCGCTCGGCTATTCGAGAATTCTCGCCCTGCCCGGCATGTTGCAGTCCAGAGCCATGAAAGAAAGCAAGGCAACAGGTGGTTCAGCATGAAAACAGTCATCGCAGACAAGATTGCGTCGGTCGCACAGCACAAAGGGCTGAAACGCGAGCTCCGGGTCAGCGCCGAGATTCCGTGCGAGGAAGGCGTGCTCGTGGCCGTGCAGATTCTCAACGCGAAATCGACCTACAACACGCTCGAACTGACCAGCGGCCGGATGGCGCAGCTCAAACCGGGCGACGTCATCGTGGGCGCACTCGGCCATCGCAAGGCCCTGTTCGGTTACTCGGGTCACCTGCCGGAGTCGCTTAAACCGGGCGACGAGGTGCAGGTCCTTAATATCGGCGGTGTGCTCGGTATCTGCGATTCGGTGAACGCCAACTTTGGTCAGCCGTTTAACGCGAAAGTGCTCGGTGCGGTGCTGGAGTTTCCGATCCTCGGTGAGCGGATCGGCGTACCCGCGCGCGCCGGCATTGAACAAATGAACGATGACGAACCGCTGAATACTCACGGCGTGCCCGTCGTCGCGCTGGCCGGCACCTGCATGGATTCGGGCAAGACTGCGGCCGCGAGCGCGATTGTCTCGCGCCTGTGTCATCTCGGCCATACGGTCGACGCGTTCAAAGCGACCGGCGTCTCGCTGCGGCGGGATATTCTGGCGATGGAAGATGCCGGCGCGCGGGATACGTCGATTTTCACTGACTTCGGTGTGATCACGACCACTGCGCATAACAGTGCGGGTGTGACGAAGACGATGCTGAACAAGCTGGCCGCCGGCAAGCCGGACGCCATCGTGTTTGAACTCGGCGACGGCATCCTCGGCACCTACGGCGTGGATGCGATTCTTAATGACCCGGCGATTGCGGAAGCCATCTCCTGTCTGATTCTGTGCGCCAACGACCCGGTCGGTTCAACCGGTGGCGTCCGGTTACTCAAAGATGAGTTCGGGATGGATGCACACCTCGTCACCGGGCCGGCGACCGACAATCAGGTCGGGCGCAACATCATCACTGAACGGCTGGGCATTCAGGGCATCAACGCGATCACGAACGCGTCGGATCTCGGTGATGCGGTGGCCGACATCATCGGCCTCGGCGCACAGCAGAAAGCATCATGAATACCACCACGACATTTCCGACGATTGTGCTGGGCGGCACCGGCTATGTTGCCGGGGAGATGCTGCGGCTGATCGCCGGGCACCCGAATCTCAAACTGGTCGCAGCTGTCTCTGAAAGTCAGGCGGGTGAACCAATCAGGTCCGTGTTTCCGCACCTGCAGAATGCCTTCGGGCAGACTGCCTACATCAGTCGGCAGCAACTGGACAGCGAACTGGCGGCGCTCAAGGGTCAGCGGGTGGCATTGTTTTCGGCGGCACCGCACGGTGCGAGCGCAGCGCTGATCGAAGGCGTGTTGCAGGCAGCCGATGCGGCCGGATGTGACATGACGGTGGTCGACGCCTCGGCGGATTTCCGGTTCAGCAATGACGATGCGTATCAGTCGGTCTACGGGCACCCCCACGGCGCGCCCAACCTGCTGGACAAATTCGAAAGCGCGCTGCCGGAACACGCCAAAGATTCCGACAAGCCGCACGTGGGCCAGCCCGGCTGCTTCGCCACTTCGATGCTGCTCGGCGCCGTACCGCTGATGGAATTCGGTATCAGCGACGGCACCGTGCACGCGTTCGGTATTACCGGCAGCACCGGCTCCGGCCGCTCACCGATTGCAACGACACACCACCCGTTGCGGCACTCCAACCTGTATGCATACAAGCCGCTGTCACACCGGCATGCGCCGGAGGTCATGGAGATCACCGCTGAAGTGACCGGGCAGGAACTCGACCTGCGGTTTGTGCCGCATTCGGGTCCGTTCGCGCGCGGCATACACATGACGCTGCAGGCGGAACTGATCCGTGACATTACGGCGGACGAACTGCGGCAGAAACTGCAGGCCTATTACGCGGATCACACCTTCGTGGATGTGATCGACGGTTTACCGCGGATCAAAGACGTGGCCGGCTCCAACTACGCCCACATCGGTGTCGCGGTCGAAGGGCCGACCGTCGCGATTTTTGTCGCGATCGACAACCTGCTCAAAGGTGCGGCCGGCGGCTGCATGCAGTGGATGAATATCAAGCTGGGTCTCGACGAGAGCACAGGACTGCTCGCGCCGGGGCCGGGCTGGATTTAGGCGGACAGCGCTCATGAGTTACAACGCCAAACAAGCTGAACAGGCACATCTGCTGCAGGTATACGCACAGGCAGATTTCGAGCCGGTGTCCGCCAGCGGCATCACGATTACCTGCCGTGACGGCCGGCAGCTGCTGGATTTCTACGGCGGGCACGCCGTGGCGTCGCTCGGCTATGCGCACCCGGACGCGGTGGCTGCGCTGAGTCGGCAGGCCGAACAACTGTTCTTTCAGAGCAACGCGGTACCGCTGGAAGCGCGGGCACAGGTCGGCGACAAGCTTGCCGCGTTCTCGGGCATGGACCGGGTGTTTTTGTGCAACAGCGGTGCCGAAGCCAACGAGAATGCGTTGCGGATTGCATTGCGTGCCACCGGCCGGACCAAAGTGCTGGCGCTCGAACACGGTTTTCACGGCCGGACCGCGGCAGCGGGTGCGGTCACCTGGAAAGCAGACAAGTGGTACGGCTTTCCGCAGAAACCTTTCGATGTCGGCTTCGTGCCACGCGATGATGCAGACGCTGCCGTCGCCCAAATCGATGCCAGTGTGGCGGCGGTCATTCTGGAGCCGGTGCAGGGCATCGCCGGCGCGTATGCGCTGGATGCCGGTTTTGTGGCGGCCGTCGCGGCCGCCTGCAAACAGCACGGCGTGCTGCTGATTGCGGATGAAGTACAAAGCGGTGTGGGCCGGTGCGGCGCCCCGTTTGCCATCCACTGGTACGGTGTCCAGCCTGACATCCTGACGACAGCCAAAGCGCTGGGCGGCGGATTCCCGGTGGGCGCAGTGATGATGACTGAAGCGGTTGCCGCCGTTCTCAGTAAGGGCGACCTGGGCACCACCTTCGGTGGTGCGCCGCTGGCCTGCGCGCTGATCAACACGGTGCTGGATGTCATCGAGCGGGACCAGCTGATCGACAACGTGAAAACACTGTCGGCACGAATCTGGAGCGAATGCATGACCGGGCCGGTCACCGCGATCTCCGGCTCCGGATTTTTGCTGGGCCTGCGGTGCGCCGGCGGTGCGGCCCCCGTGCGGAGCAAACTGCTGGAAGCGGGCATACTGACCGGCTCCAGCAACGACCCTGACGTGATGCGGTTGTTACCCCCGCTCACGCTCGGGCACGAGCATGTCGACGCACTGGTAGCGGCGCTCAAGAACATTCAATAAGAAGATTTATTTATTACGACGGTTTGAAGAAACCAAACTCTGACGATAAGGAATGGTAATGAAAGAGTTCAACGATCTGGGTGATTTTCAGCTTGAGGAAGTGGCTGCACTGCTCGAGCTGGCGAAGCGCCTTGAAAGCAATCCGGAACCGCAGGCACTGGCCGGCAAGGTACTGGCGCTGTTGTTCCTGAGTCCGTCGCTGCGAACTCTGGCGTCGTTTCAGGCCGCTATGGTGCGGCTTGGCGGTGGCTCCTTTGTGATCTCACCTGATATGTCGATCCACGGTCTCGAAACCCGTCACGGCATCGTCATGGACGGCGTCGCTGCCGAGCACGTGCGCGAGGCGATTCCGGTCATCGCATCATACGGTGACGCCATCGGTATCCGCGCGTTTGCACAACGCGAAGATCTGAACGTCGACCTGAGTGACCGGGATTTCAACAATCTGAAAAATCTCTGCGACATTCCGCGCATCAATATGGAGTCCGCCATTAACCATCCCTGTCAGTCACTTGCTGACTGGAAAACGATGGATGATCTCAACGTGCCGAAAAACGGCGGCAAGTTCGTGCTGAGCTGGGCGTATCATCCGCGCGCTTTGCCGCTCGCGGTTCCGGCCGCCACCGTACAGATGGCGGCAATGCGCGGTATGGATGTCACCGTGCTGCGCCCCGAAGGCTTTGAG
>JABDLC010000156.1 GCA_013001905.1 Gammaproteobacteria bacterium
CCCGATATACAGCATCTCGCGCCACGAGCGCCAGATATTGACGAGCGCGGTGAACGGCGTGGCGAATACCCGCAGACTAAAGTGCAGGTACAGCAGTGTGCCGACCATGACCAGGAACGTAGCTGTCACGGTGGCCAGCGCCGCACCCGCGATTTCCAGCCGCGGAAACCCGAACAGACCGAAAATAAAAATCGGATCGAGGATGGCGTTGATCACGGCGGCCAGCGTGATGATTTTGCCTTCCAGCAGCGTATTGCCGCGCGCACGAATCGCGGACAGGCAGGTCCAGGTAATCGCCGACATCGGTGCCGAGTAGTACCAGATGCCCATGTATTCATGGATGTAGGGCATGACATCGTCGGTCGCGCCCAGCATACGGAACATCGGATCAATCAACGTCAGACCGGCGAGACAAAACACGAGGCTGACCAGACCCGCCAGTGCTGCCGTATCCGTTGTCTGTCGGCGCGCACGGCGTATATCGTTGTGGCCGACCGCGCGGGATATGCACGAGGCCGCGCCCGCCTCGAACCCGATAATGATACTGCTGAGCAGCCAGATAACCGGGAACGTAAAACTGATCGCAGCGAGTTGCACATCGCCAAGCTGCGATACAAAGAAAAGATCGACGGCATCAAACGAAATGATCGCGACCAGCCCCAGCCCCATCGGAATGGCCTGGCGACGCAAATGCGGCGCAACCGGCCCATTGGTCAGATCAATCGACAATTCGTTTGCCTCGGAGGGGGCCCGCGAGTTACGGGCCGGAAGTCGGCTATTCTGCCAGACCTGAAATCGACCTGCTAAACTGCCAGCGAAACAACCACCAGCTGAAGGGAACCACGATGGCTGACGACAATCACTCCGTAAATCGGGCCCGTGCGCGCAGCACCGACTTCTCGGTAGCCAGTTTTTTCTGGCGCTTGTTGTTAAGCATTGTGCTGGTGTTCGCCACCTATAACCCCACTGAGCTGTCTGCCTTTCACTGGATCACGGGTGCAGAGGATCTCGGCGCAATCCATTTTCTCGTCGCTGTGTTGCTGTTCATTGGCTGGGTGATCCTGTGGGTCGCTACCTGGCGCAGTCTTGAAACGCTGGGCGTGGTGCTGGGTGCGGTTGCGCTCGGCGCACTGGTCTGGGTGCTCATCGATCTGGGCTGGCTCGACACGTCGACATCGGAGGCCATCACCTGGGTGGTACTGGTGTGTCTCGCACTGCTCCTGAGCATCGGGTTGAGCTGGTCGCACATCTGGCGCCGTCTCACCGGGCAGCTGGAAGTCGACGAGGGTTAATTGACTGTGAGTGATATACACGCAGACATGCGCAAGGCGTTGAGCGAAGCAACCACGATCGCGGTGGTCGGCGCTTCAGATAAATCGCACCGCGCTTCGCACGGCGTCATGAGATTTTTGCAGGAGAAAGGCTATCGCTGCATCCCGGTCAGTCCGCGGCTCGCGGGCCAAACACTGCTCGGTGAAACCGTTTACGCGACGCTGGCCGACATTCCGGATGCCGTCGATATGGTCGACCTGTTCGTCAATTCCTCACTGGCGGGGGATGTGACGGACCAGGCCATCGACATCGGGGCCAACACAGTCTGGATGCAGTTGGGAGTGGTCGACGAAGCCGCAGCCGCGCGCGCCCGCGATGCGGGGCTCACGGTTGTGATGGACCGCTGCCCGGCTCAGGAATGGGCAGGCTTGCAGCTGCCCTCCGCCAGGGGTTAACCGGCTGTCAGCGCTGACGTAATCGCTTGCAGTAACTGACCGAACAGTCGCTGCAGCGGGCGTCGACCATACAGATACCACCCAGCTCGGCACTCGCAAATACAGTTAGCAGTCGGCGCACATCGTCAGCGTCAGCACCGGCTCCCGCAGCGATCTCCGCGATCACTTCCGGGATTTCTGCAGGTGTGGGCGCCACGTGCCGTAAGCCGAGTCGACCCGGGCCGAGTATCGCACCCAGCAACTCATCATCGACGGTCACGGAGTCCGCTTCTGCCATCAATGCATCAGCATCCTTGTCATTGGCTGCCAGTGTTTCCCTGATCTGTTTCAACAAACCGGCCGGGTCATGCCACGCCTTGTTGCGGCGGAACCAGTAGATTGCCTGCGCCATGCCGCCGCCGACCATGGTGGGCAACGATTCAAAATGCTCAATGGCGAAGTAACGCTCATGAAATTCCGGCGCGAAGAACGCTTTAATTTCGTCGCGGCTGCGCCGGGTCGGGCCCATCTTGCCGTCCGGTTGACCCGGGTAAAGATGATGCCAGTGCAGCAACACAAACTCGCCGTCGGGCGCGAAGGTCCGCATCAGCACCTCGCGATAGGCGTCGTGACGAACAGGGTCCATGTTGTGCAGCAAGCCGTGATCGAGCACCAGATCGTACTCATGCGGCGGCTGCCAGGTCGTGATGTCCGCTTCGACCGCCGTGACGCTGACGCCGGCGTCCGCCGCACGCTGCTGAGTAAACTCGAGCGCTTTCGGCACAAAATCCAGGCTGGTCACCTCCCAGCCCTGCTGAGCGAGAAACACGGAATCCGTGCCAGCGCCGCAGCCGATATCAAGCGCCCTGCCCGGCGCGCGCCGCCGACAAATTTCCGCCAGAAACAGCGTGGGTTCATCGTGCGACCAGGGTAAATCCTCCCAGCCACCGGCCCACTCGTAAGTGCCCAGAAAGGTCTTCAGTTCATGCGTGCTCATGGTGTATTGCTCATGGTCTATTGCTCATGGTCTATTGCTCATGGTGCGGTCTGCCCTGTCTTCCAGCCTGCAGCCAGTGTGCCATTTGCTATGCTGCTGCGACAACGAAAGCGGAGACACGACCATGCAACGCACATTCCTCAGAAACTCGGTTATCGCCACCCTGCTGTGCAGCGTGGCGGTCATCACCGCTCAGGCCGGCGGCCATCAGCAAAGCAAGCCCAAGGAAGCCATCAGCTTTGACCCGGCATTGCGCAGTGACGTGACCGGCACCGTGCTGGTAACCGGCGCCAATCGCGGCATCGGGCTCGCGATGACGAAGAATTACGCGGAGCGTGGCTGGACGGTGATCGCAACAGCGCGCAAGCCCGCCAGGGCAGACGAATTGAATGAGCTCGCAGCGGCAAATGAGCGGGTCACTGTCGAGCAAATGGATCTGCTGGACCACGACGGAATTGATGCGCTGGCCGAGAAACTTCGCGACGTACCGATTGATTTGCTGTTCAACAATGCCGCGATACTCGGCGACGCCGCCGCTCAGGATCTGGGTCAATACGACTACGACGAGCTCAGCACCATCATGGCGGTCAATGTCGCGGGCACTCTCAAAATGACTGAGGCCTTTCTGCCG
>JABDLC010000157.1 GCA_013001905.1 Gammaproteobacteria bacterium
AATCAGGGGTGCACAACGTGAACTCCGTGCCATTGTTTTCGCAGTCAGCATCGCGGCATTCGCAGCGCTGAGCACTCACAGCGCCGACTGACACTGACCACTGACCACTGATCTATGCGCAGGCACAAAAAAACCGGGCAGAGCCCGGTTTCTTTGTGGGGGGGGTGGTGCGGCTCAGACTTTTTTGCGTCTTCCGACAAACAGAATTCCGAGGGCCGAACCCATCAACCAGACCGCGGCCGGTACAGGCACCAGGGTCAGAGTGATATTGTCGAGATCGTACGGAGCAAACTCCGCGGTCCCGTCAAACGAGAACACCAGCGTGTTCAGTGCATCCATGCCCGTGATATTCAACGTGGCAATGCTGCTGCCTAGCACGAAGTTCTGCGTCACGATGCCACTGGTTGCTGTGTAACCGGTCACCGTCAGAGTGCCGGCGCTGTTGTACAGCGACGAAGCATCAAACGAGTTCAGGTCAAAACCGTAGCCGTTATTCTGGGTGACCGTCAGCGTGCTGTTGCTGCCGTTCGCGCCCCAGAAAATGGACTGCGTGTTATTCCCGGTGCCCGGTGCGCCGATGAAGGCGCGCACCAGATTGTTGTTATCCACCAGGGTCCCTGAGGGTACGTTGCTGCTTACTGTGTAGCCTTCCTGCGACCAGCTCGTTAGTCCCGCGACTGTCGGCAGGTCATTATCGAAATCGATAACGGCTGCGTTGGCGGCGAGAGCTGTACCGAGCGCACCGGCGACCAGCAGAGTCTTTGCAAGTCTTTTCATTGTTAAGTTATCCATGTGCAATTCCTCGTCTTAAGGTGCCGGGCAGGCGATTTGTACATCGGCCGGGCAGACGACCTTTTGAGCTGCAGTGCCGGGGCGGAAGGTAATCCGGTGAATATCGCGTCCCTCGAAGACCGGGATGTAGATTTCCGCGTAGGAGTTCCACGCCCAGTCGCGGTCGTAGTGCCAGACCGGCGAGCCGATCGTCGAGATACTGTTACCAATGTCCGGTGGCGGAGCATTCAGCGTCTGCGTCGCGTTCGGTCCGTAGTAATCGTTGATGTCAAAGATCGTGGTGGAGTCATAGTTCCAGTCATTTGGATTCTGACTTTGCGGCTTCAGCAGCCAGACTTTAGAGGCCTCGTCGCCGCCGACCAAAACCCACGGACGCTCCGTCGCTTCAGCAAAGGCTGACGGCCAGAATCCCTGCGCCTTGCCCGGTGCCAGGCGGCCAGGGCCGCTGCTGGGTGTCGGGAAAGTCGGGTTCGGGCGGATGTTGTCCTTCAGGATGCGAACCGTCCACGGATCATTGAAGATGTCGCCGCTCGCGGGCTGTTGAAGGGCATATACGCGACCGGGTATGAGATCCTGCGTCTGCGGGAAGCAGCCGTCACTCTGGTGGTTGGTGGCCAGTACTTCGAGCTTGCCGTCCAGGTTGAGGTCAATAAACTTCACGCCGAACGGACGACCCTGGCTGCTGTCAGTCGAGATCACAGCTTCACGCGGCGGATTGGTCACTGCGTCCATCAGTGCCCAGGTTTCACCCGGCTGCGCGCCGATTAACTGGATGTTTTCGCCTGAGAAGAATGGTGTCGGGCCGAAGAAGCGGTTAGTGACGAGTTCCGGAACACCGTCGCCTTCAAGGTCGGCCATCGCGACAGTGATGTCGCCCGAGAATTCGTTATTCGGGAAGCCGGCAATGACAACCTCGGTCCACTCTGTATTCGGGTCAATCGCGGCACCCGGGTTAATGAAGTAAACCGTTTCACCTGATGCCGGCACACAGAACACGCCCGAAACGCGGAAGCCGGAACGTACTGTGACCAGATCATCCAGGCCATCACCGTTCATGTCGTACCAGACTACGTTGTGGTAGAAGTGCGGCTTATTATTCGGGTTGAAGGTCGGGTTGCTCTGCAATACACAGGGGCCGCCGGCCTGCAGGCTCTGGTCGACAATGTATTCCTGATAGTTAGGGTCATCCAGGTTGATGATCGACAGGCGACCGGGTTCAGCCGCCGGATGGAATCCCTGAGGGGAGGTCAACGCTTCGAACGGCAAAACGCCATTCGGGACTTTCTGCACGTCATTCGGCCAGATTTGGCGATCAGGGCCCGACGGTGAGCCCGGCAGGAAGTCAGCCTTGCCGAGGTCGGTAATCATCTCGACGTCGCGGTCTTTGTCAAACCAGGCCGGATAGCGGTAGTTGATGCCGCGAATGAGGCCAATATGGTCGCGCTCAAAATAACCCACGACGCCGTTGCCGTCGGGATTCTTAATCGAGTTGAAGAAGCTTGAGAACACCAGCGTCGGAATCTCACCGAACGTGCCCATCTTGAGGTCTTCGATGCCGAGGAATGCTGGTCGCTGGTTCAGCGGGCCGAATTTTCCCGTGTGCCAGACATCAGGGCAAAAATCATTGGCTGAGCCGAGACTCGGTGCAAGCACCAGAGTTGCGGTCAGAGCGGTCAGTGCAGGACGCAGTGAACTGCGCAGCGTGCGGCTGAGTAGAGACATATTGGTCGTTCCCTTCGCTTATCTTTGTTAGCAGGCGCCCGTCATGTGATGCGGGCGCTCCCCCGGTCAACGGCTGGTAACGCCATTTACCATCAATAGGTTCTACGGCGTTGCCCGGGCAACATCAAGCAGGAAAGTCGAAATCGGAAAGCTAAGTCACAAGTGAGTTTCGTGCCGCTCATTTGGCGCCAGTGTGCATTCGCGCCAACTGCATTTTTTCCAGCAAGTGCAATTAGTTAGGCTATTTTTGTCCGGCATTTTGTCACTGATTACATAACGTTCATGCTTGCCGTTGCGAGTGATTCCGGGTAACAATGCGCTGGCAGAATACCTATAAAAATGGATATCCCGGCAGAAAACGATCTGGTCCCGGAACGACCGGAATGGCGCGAACCCACGCGTATTGACTACCTCCGCTTTTTCGTTGGCGTGCCTGTTGCTGTGGGCGTGTTCTTTTCGCTCGTCGGTACCCGACTCACCACTCAGATGCCGTATTTTGCAGCACTTGTATATATGGTGCTGCACATGTTCGTGGTTTGGTGGATGGTTAGCGGCGCGGCTTTCGCGCTCCGCCATTGGTGCCGCAGCTGGCGACCACCGGTGTTCGCCATCGTTGTGATGGCCTATGTCTCGACACTGGTGCCGGCAGCGCTGGTGTATCAGCAACTCGGCGAGCTTTTCGGCAACTGGTACCCCGTGTTTGCCGCTAACCGGTCCGATGTTGCGCCAAGCTGGAGCCTGACTTACCTGGCCCATTTCCTGCGCTTTTCTATCCCCGGTTTGCCGCTCTACCTGGCCGGCATCTACGGCTATCGGGCGCTGCAACAGATCGACTGGCTGGGGTATCCGCCGGAACCTGAGTCTGCAGCTGTGCCTGCTGCTGAAAGCAAAGCATCCCGCTCCGAGACGCTGCCACTGGCGTCCAAACTGGCCGGTACTGAATTACCGGCCGATGCGATTGTCATATCCGTGAAGGCCGAGCAGCATTACATTCAGATCTGGACTGATCAGGGTAAAGAGCTGCTGCGCTACCGATTTAAGGATGTGCGCCAGGCATTGAAAGATTGTGACGGAGATCAGGTGCACCGCTCATGGTGGGTCAACTTTGACCACGTGAAAGGAGTGCGAAAAAGCGGCCGGAGTATTGAGCTTGAAATGAGCAACGACATCACCGTTCCGGTCAGTCTCGCGAATCGCAACACGGTCGTGAATGCGCTGGAAGAAAAAATGCAGTGATAGCCGCGTGGGCAACTCTGCAATAAAGAATCTGCAAGGAAAATTCATGTTTGTTAGAAGCGTAGCAGTTGCCGCTGTTGTGTTGTTGCTGAACAGCGCGACCGCTCTGAGTTCGGACAATGGTATTGCCGGGCTGGTTTTAGAGGTCTATAAAACACCAACCTGTGGCTGTTGCGGCAAGTGGGTAGATCATCTTCGCGATCACGGCTTCGAGGTGAAGGTGAACGAAGTCAGCAACACGCGCGCTGTGCAGGACCGGGCTGGCGTGCCGCGCGAGCTCCGCAGCTGTCATACAGCGATCGTCGGAGAATATTTCGTCGAAGGGCACACACCGGCCGATGTCATCGAGCAGTTTTTCACCGAGCAGCCTGAGGGTGTGCGAGGTATCGGGGTGCCGGGCATGCCAATGGGATCGCCCGGCATGGAGTCACCCAACCCCGAGGTTTACGACATCATCGCGGTCGGCGAAGACGGCTCGTTGAGTCGCTATGCGACGCGTCAGGGTAAAGCGCCCGAGTAGCCGCTGCCCCGTCACTGCCGTGTCATTGTTTCCGGTTGCGGGCCGGTGTAATATGCGCCGCTCTTCGCGACAGTCGCGCAAGACTTCAGCGCCCGTAGCTCAGTTGGATAGAGTGTCTGGCTACGAACCAGAAGGTCGGAGGTTCGAATCCTTCCGGGCGCGCCATACAAAAAGGCCCGCATAATGCGGGCCTTTTTCTTTGCCTGATTCTTCGGTCTGAATCGGCGTTCAGTTGCTTGTCAATGACGCTTCTGCATCTACGCAGTCTGCACATACCGTGTGATTGGTCTTGAGCGGCATCCCGTGAACCCAGTCGGTGACCATTTCCCATTTTCCGTCATTGCTGAAATTCTGCACCCGGCGGCATTGCGCACACTGGTGTATGTAGCCGCTCTTGTCACGGTACTCGGTGTCCGGTAATTCGCCCATGTCCAGCCGAGGTACGGTTCCCCGCGGTTTGTCGTCGTCTTTCTGCAAGGCCTCAGCGAGGTCACGCTCCAGCTCCAGAATGTTTTCCGCCAGCCCATCCGTTGCCTGGCCGGCGATCACTGCGGCGTAATAACGACGGTACATTTCCAGCAGCGGCAGATGTTCAGGAGCCGGGTTCGCATGCGCTGCCTCCCGCGCGCGAATCAGCCTCAGTTCCAGTTCCTTCTGCTTCGTCACATCCTGCAGCATGGCATCCCATACGGTCTCGCCGGACGGCAACCGGTGAGGCGTTGCCCGGCATTCCACCCAGCCGATGCGACCGGCGTCCGTGTGGCAGGGAAAACGCAGCAGTATCGCTTTCAATTCTTTGCCGTGGCTCCTGAACTGTCTGTTCACTTCGCGACGGTCGTGATCCTCAAGTGAGGCGAAAATCGCGGGCACGTTATCCCATGACTGGCCCAGGAAGTCGTTGATGCCGGAGCTTTCATAGCTCATGTGCACGTTGTTTTCCGCATCGCAGATGGCACGGAAGAACACGCCCGGCAGGTTTTGCATCATGCCGTCCAGCAGTGACTGAGCCTGCTGCTGCCGGGAAACAATTGGTTTCTTAACACTGATTGGCGGGCTTTCCTCGCGTGCGGGCGCGTTTTCAGCTGCTTTATTTTCGATCGGGTTCTCGGTCTGATCTGTCGTAACGGGTTCCTGCGGCGCCTTATTGGCCTCCCTGCTCGCAATGTACTCGTCGATACGCGCATCCAGGGCGGCGAAATCGATAGGCTTGGTCAGATAGTCCGTCGCACCCCGTTTTTTCGCGGCCTCCGGATCATAGTTGTTGTCCTTCGCGGTCATCATGACGACGACAACGTCACTATTCACATCGCCGGCTCGAATCTGGTCGAGAACCTCCCAGCCATTTAACCGGGGCATCACGATGTCGAGCAGAATCATGCTGTAATCCTGTTCTGCAATGAAGCCGAGTGCTTCGGTGCCATCCCTTGCTTCATTAACCTCGTAACCGCGTGTCTGCAGTTTGATGCGAATCATTCGTCGCTGGAATGAGTCATCATCAACGATCAGTATCGGTTTGGTGTTCTGTTCCATAGCAGCCACTTACTTACGTTTCACAAGCGGACGCATGTGCGTCACTTGCAGAGTTGATTTCCTTATCAATCTCTTGGTTCAAAAGCTTTATCAATCCGGCCTGTTCCTCGATCAGAAGAGCCAGTTTTTCATCGTCATCGTCACGCGCAGCCTGCTCAATTGCGACACAGGTGTCGGCCAGTGCCGTTGCACCGATCGTGCGGGCTGCGGACTTCAGTTTGTGTGCGTTGCACTCAAGTACAGCGGTGTCCTGTTCGCTAAGTGCGGTCAGGCACTCGAGCAGATTCTTATCGGCTTCGCTGGCGAAGCGGCGCAAGAGTTCGTGCTGTACCAGCAGGTCATCACCAATGTTTTCGGCGAAGACGCGCATATCCAACAGTTGCTGACCGCTGTCGCTAACGGCTTTCGGTTCGCCGATTGCGGGCAAGCTCGCCTCGTCGGTAGGCAATTCAAGATCGTTCGTGGCCAGGCTCGAAACCGTGGGTGCTTCCGCGCGGTCGGTTTCCTGTTGAGCCGGGCGCGCCAGAACTTCAGCCGTCAGGTGAATGCTGATGGTCTTGTCCAGCAATGCGCGTTCTATGGGTTTGGTCAGGCACTCGTCCATGCCTGCGGCGCGGCAGGCTTCTGCTTCTTCACTCAGCACATTGGCTGTCAGCGCAATGATCGGGATATGCGTACCTTTTGCCCCGCTGGCCCGGATAGCCTCGGCCAGCCCGAAGCCGTCAACATTCGGCATGTGACAGTCGGTCAGCACCATGTCATACGTGCCGCTATTCCAGAGCTCAAAAGCTTCCGCACCGTCGTTGGCGATGTCGCAACTGAATCCGATGGCACGCAATTGCAGTTTGATGACCTGCTGATTGATTGGGTTGTCCTCGGCAACGAGTATGTGGCCGCGGATATGCTCATAGTCATCAGAACTCGTGCTGCTGCGTCCGCGTGTCGTATTCAGGGGGCGTAAAAACTTGAGCTGCGCGGTTTCATCGGCTTCTGCCAGCGGCAGCGTGACCGTGAATACAGAGCCGTGGCCCAGTTCGCTGACTACATCGATGCGGCCTCCCATGATCTTCGCCAGCTTCGCGCTAATCGACAGCCCGAGCCCCGTGCCGCCAAAACGTCGAGTCGTGGAGCTCTCGGCTTGCGTGAAGGGCCGAAACAGCGTTGCCATCGACGAGTCGGGGATGCCAATGCCGTTGTCTTCCACGGTGAATCGCAGCATGTCGGTGCCGTCGACTGAACTCAGTTCGACGTCCAGCCTGACCTGGCCTTCGCGCCCGTCAGTGCCGGTGAATTTGATCGCGTTGGACAACAGATTCAGCAGAATCTGCTGCACGCGAACGCCATCCAGTTTCACTACTTCTGGCAGCGACGGGTCGATAGAGCTTTGCAGGCGGATGCCCTTGCTGTGCGCACTTGCGGCGAGCGACAACAAGACGGATTCGGTGACGTCACGTAGCGAAACCGGGGTTTCGTCAAGTATCAGCTGCCCGGCTTCAATTTTGGAAAAATCGAGGATGTCATTGATCAGCGTCAACAGAATGCTGGCGGAGGTGTCGGCACTGCGCAGCAGTTGCATCTGCTCTTTGTTCAGCGTGTGATCACGCAGCAGTTCCAGCATGCCGAGCACGCCATTTAAAGGTGTGCGTATTTCATGGCTGACCGTAGCCAGGAACGCCGACTTCGCATGGTTGGCGCTTTCGGCCGTCTCTTTCGCTTCTCGCAGCTCCTCCGTGCGTTCCGCGACGCGCACCTCGAGCTCGTCTTTCGACTGCTCAATGCGGCGATTGGCATTGCGCAGATCGCTTTCCATCGTGGCGCGTTCGGTCACGTCATGGAGTGTGGTGACGTAATTGACGATTTCGCCGTGCTCATCAATCACCGGCGAAACCACGGCTTCGTCGATGACGTAGCGGCCGTCATCGAAAGAGGCGCGTAGCTCACCACGCCACGGTTTTCCGGCCAGAACGGTTTCCTGCAACTCGGCATAAACCTCGGGCGGGCTCGCCGCGTGAGAGAGCTTATTCGTCTGGCTGCCGAGCATCTCGGCCAGTGGCTGCCCGCAACGCTCTTCGTATGCCGGGTTTGCATAGATGATGCGACCCTCACTGTCTGCGATGATGATGCAGTCTTCGATCGTTTTGACCGCTGTTGCCAAACGTTCGATTTCAGCAATCTGTGCGTTTCGCTCAGTGATGTCATGCATGACGATGACAAAGTAGTCGCCGGCCGGTCCAACGCTATCCAGTCTGTTGGAGCTGGCTTCAACGGTACGAATAGTCCCGTCGGTTCGACGGATCCTGAGTTCACCTGACCAGTCATTCCCCTCGTTATTCGGGCTCATGACATTAGTAACGAACACTTTTTGCCACCAGTCCGAATCGCCGATGGCCTTATCCGCTGAAATGCCTGTCAATCGCTCGAAACCAGGGTTCACGTACCGCAGCGGCCCTGTCATGTCGATAATTGCGACTGCGTCTTCGGCAGCGTTGACCGCGCTGGCGAGGTAGCGAAGGCTGGACTCCCGTTCTTCACGTTCGCCAATCAGGGCCTCGAACAGGCGCTCAATGGCCACAATCTCGTTGGAGCTTTCTGCGAGCAGTGCCCGTGCATCATCGCCCTCGCTCATATCGCTGATGCGTTCACCGAAGCGACGCAACGGTGCGCCGACCACGCGGTCAATGAGGCCGCTTAACGCGAGAAGGCAAAATATGCTGACGAGTGTCAGCGTCTTCATCAGTGCAACAGAGGGTGTTTCGTTAAGCGTTGCCGAGAAACGCGGCTCGGCAACGCCTACCAGTAGCGCAGGGCTGCCGAACACATCGTCGTAACGCACCAGAGTCATGGCGGCGTGCTGTTCCAGTTCAAACCAGTCCGCGTTGGCGCCTGCGCCTGAGTCTGCAGTGCCGTCGACAATCGGCCTCATGGCGTCCGGCACCGGCTCAAGCGCAGGGAAACTGACGGACACCGGGGTCGTTTCCCCGGGCTGTATTTGCTCCAGTGCGCCCTTGTCGATATGGCTCGCTGTGATCAGATAGCCCGCGGGTTGATCCGACGAATTGTTGCGCACCTGAACCAGATGAGCGATCTGCACGGAATCGCTGGTCGAGATAAAAAACTGTGCCTGATCGGGCGCAAAATCTTCGTTCTGGAAGAGGGCAATCGCGCCGTCTTTTCCGCGCAAGGTATTCTGTGACCAGGGCTTGCCGTCCGCAGCAGTCGACCACAGCAGACGGCCGTCGGCCGAAAACAGGCTGAGTATGTCGGCGTCACGCACCTGCAGCTCAGGAAATGTGTCGGGTTGCGTTGCGATAGCATCCAGACCCGCATCGTCCGTGGGCATGTTTGCCGCCAACCAGTATTTGGCGTCCGCTTTCAGGCGCTCGCCCAGCAAGCTGATTTCGGCGTTTATGTGCGCCCGGGTGGAATTGCGGGAATCGATATCAAAGGCGCGGAAGTAGCCCGAGACGCTGTCACGCAACTGCCATGCAGTCAGCGCCCACACGCTGACAAACGCCAGAGCGACGAAAAATATAAGTTTGCGGGTCAGTGACACTAACTGGCCTCTGTCCCGGCAACCTGCTGCCCAAATTGTTTCGAACGCGCGCGCATCTACTGACACCCAATGCAGTGACTAGAATCACCTTAATCACTTGGATAACAGGCTGTTGTGACGCTTTTCACATAATTCACGGCCATCTGCGGCCGCGGCCGGCGGGCTTTTGCCGGCTGCGCGTGGCTAGAAGCGGTCTTTCCGGGCACGGACCTCGGCAAACACTTCGACTTCGGGCGCGCCGCTCATGCCAACAGCCTCCTGAAGCTCGGCGTCGGCGGTCCGCATGAAGGGATTGGTGCGCTTCTCAAGGCCTATGGTTGTGGGGATCGTTGGTTTGCCGCGCTCGCGCAGTTTTTTGATTTCGGTGCTGCGGGTTCGAAGATCGCCGTTATCCGGATCGACAGTGAGCGCGAACCGGGCGTTGTCCTGGGTGTACTCATGTGCGCAGTACACCAGAGTCGTGTCGGGCAGTTCCTGAAGCTTTTGCAACGATTGCAGCATGTCTTCAGGGGTGCCTTCGAACAACCTGCCGCAGCCAAGTGCAAACAGTGTGTCGCCGACAAAAGCGATGCCCGAGTCTGCAAAATAATAGATGACATGCCCGCTCGTGTGCCCGGGTGTCTCGAGTATGGTCAATTCGTGCGCCCCGAACAGATACGTGTCGCCGTCACCCATCTGTATATCGATACCGGGCAGTCGTTTGGCATCTTTGCGCGAGCCGACAATGATGCAGTCAGTCTTTTCCTTCAGCTCCAGATTGCCACCCGCATGGTCAAAATGATGATGCGTATTCAGAATGTGGGTTAGCTGCCAGCCCTTTTCATCCAGCGCCCGTAAAATCGGTTCGACTTCCGGAGTGTCGATGCAAGCCGTAAATCCGCTTTCCGGGTCATGAACTAAAAACCCGTAGTTGTCCTCCAGGCACGGAAACATGTGAATATCGAGTTGTGGTGTTGCAGTCGTCATCGGTCGTGCGCTCAGGTTTCCGTTAGCCGTGGCAACAATTCGGCCAGATTACAGGGCCGGGTTCGGTAGTCCAGCTGTTTTTCGATCAGCATATCCCAGCCGGTTGCGCAGGCTCCAGTTGAACCGGGCAGGCAAAAAATATAGGTGCCGTTAGCGACGCCCGCGAGGCAGCGCGACTGCAAGGTCGAAGTGTTGATGTCTTCCCATGACAGCGAGCGGAACATTTCGCCGAAGCCGTCAATCAGCTTGTCCAGCAAGGGGCTGACCGCCTCGGGCGTACCGTCACGGCCGGTCACGCCGGTGCCGCCGGTGGTGATGACAACCTGCACGGCAGGGTCAGCTACCCATGCGGAGACGCTCGCGCGGATCCGGTAAATGTCATCCGGCTGAATCTGCTTATCGGCGAGCCGATGCCCTGCGGCATTGAGCCGCTCGCACAGCAGTGAGCCCGACTTGTCGGTCTGTTCGTTGCGAGTGTCTGAGACGGTGAGCACGGCGATGTTGAGCGGCCGGAACTCCCGTTCGGTATTGCCATCGTGCGCCAAAGCAAAAACTCCTGATCAGAAAAGCCGTTAATGAAAACGACGCTAACCATAGCAGATCAGATGAGTCAGGCTCGCCAGGGCCAGTAACGGAATCGCTCGCCGGCAGCGAAGTGTGTTCTGCCGCGCGGCAACTCAATAACTCCCGTGGTGCCGCGCAGGCCTATAAAGTCACCCGAGGTGTTGGTCGGTCGCGGGTGCACAATGCCCGCCTGCTTGTCGGTCGCCACGGGAAGAAACCAGCACAGGTCCGGCTGAAAGTCGATGGCTTCAGCCAGTTCCATATCTTGCTCTTCGTTGCATCGGCCAAGGGCCGCCGAGATCGCCGGAATCACGTAGCGCGTCAGACACACCAGTGTGGAAACCGGGTTGCCGGGCAGGGCGAACACGGGTTTGCCCACTGCACTGACGCCGAACCACATGGGTAATCCGGGGCGCTGCAGTATCTTGTGAAACACCAGGCGCACTCCGAGTTGCTCGAGAACGCCGGGCAGATAATCGTACTTACCCATGGACACGCCGCCGCTGAGAATCAGCACGCCGGCTTCTTCGTGCAGCTTCGCGATCCCCTCGCGGAGCTGATCGGCATCATCCGGCAGCCGGCTGCGCTTAGTGGTTCGGCAACCCGCCAGCTGCAATGCCGCTTCGATGGCGCGATCATTAGATGATCGAATCTGCTGGGTCGCGATTGTTTCGCCCACATCGACGAGCTCGTCGCCGGTGGAGATGATCGCGATAGCCGGCCACCTCGAGATTTCGATCGTCGCCTGGCCCGCAGCGGTAAGTATCGCCATTTCCGGAGCGCCAATGACGAAGCCCGGCTCAAGCAGTGTGTCGCCCTGGCGGTGATCACTTGCGCGCGGGTGCACAAACTGACGGGGCGCTGCCGCATAGTCTGATTCGATGACGCAGCTGTCGCCGGTCTTGTTAATGCGCTCGACCGGGATAACGGTGTCGGTACCCGCCGGCATCACAGCGCCGGTCATCACTTCCATGCAGTCATCAGCTGAGCCCAACTCCAGTTGCGGCGCGCCCGCCGCCTGCGTGCCGGTACACTGAAATTCGCGCCGGCCGTCCGCCAGTGCCGCTGCGGTGACCGCGATGCCGTCCATCGTTGCGCGGTCGAACGGCGGCTGATCGCGTTCCGCGATGACCGGCTCAGCCAGAACCTGGCCGGTTGATTCTGCCAGCGGCACCGTGCAGCTGCCGAACTCAGGCATGGCATTACGAATCAGTTGCTCGGCTTCCGCGACGTCAATACGGAATGGCGTGTCGGTCATGAATTCCTCATCAATCGTGTCGTGGTGGCTGCTGCGCCAGTTCAGACTGTATTTCGCTCAGCAATGCCAGCGCAATCGTCTGCGGGCTGTCCGCGCCGATGTTCAGGCCGACCGGTCCCCGCAATCGAGCGGCGAAATTGCTGTCGTCAGTTTTTAGTTGATCAAGCAATTCCTGTTTGCGTTGCGCAGGGCCGAGTACACCGACATATGTGTGGCTCAGCGTCTGCAGCGCTTGCAGGTAGTGCAGGTCGCTTTGTAAATGATGGCTCATCACAACAACTGCATCAGCAGCATTGAGATCAATGTCTTTGTCGACAGTTTCCGGATGCACGAGGTGACGAGTGTCGGCATTTACAAGTGCGGGAGCACTCAGCAATTCAGCGCGATGATCAGCGACACTGACATGCCAGCCCAAGGTTCTGGCGATATCGATGACCGGTGCAGCATCCGGGCCTGCGCCCAGCACCAGCAGCCTCGGCCAGGGCCGGAGAGTCCAGCACACCAAATCGCTGTCTTGATCAGCGTCCGGGTCTGCTAACTGACCGGCGGAGAGTTTGCCGTGATCTGCCACCGTGAGCGCCATGCGGGTCGGTGTGTGCCGCGACATCATTGCCGCGATGTGGGAGAAGGGCGCCCAGTCGTTACCGGCATCCAGGCGCTGCAGCATCAGCTTCATCATGCCGCGACATCCCAGGCCCATGCCCCACAGGTCATCCGCATCGTCGCGCATGTCGTAGGTTACAACTCTGACCCGGGCATCCCCGAACACCTGGTCGGCCTGCAGTACGAGGTCCCCTTCGAGGCAGCCGCCGCCAACCAGACCCGCGTAATCGTGGTCCGGGTTGATGAGCAGCTGTCGCCCGGTCTTGCTGTAGGTTGAGCCTGCGGTGTCCAGCACAGTCACCAGGACAAGCGACTCATACTGATTGCGCCAGGTAGCGAATTGCTCAACCAGAAATCTTGCGCTCATAAATCGGGTTCCCGTTACGGTTTGCTGCCGTCAGGCGCGCGTCGAAGCGTGCTTCTCGTCAACGATAAGTACCAGTTTTCCCGATGCCTGATTATTTTCAAGCAGCGTGTGCGCCGCAGCCGCTTCGCTGAGCGGAAACGCTGCCTGCACAACGGGGCGGATCGCGCCGTTGGCAATGTGCGGCCAGACATGTTGTTGGAGTTGCGCGGCGATGTGTTGTTTTTCTGCCGGCGAACGGGCGCGTAGCGTCGAGCCTGTAATCACGAGCCGTTTGCTCAGCACCAGGCCCAGATTGAGCGTGCCTTTGGCGCCGCCGAGGATGCCGATAGTGACGAGCCTGCCGTCAGGGTTCAGCAGTTTCACGTTCTGTTCCAGATGTGAACCGCCCACAATATCGAGAATCACATCGACGCCGCCTGCGCGTTCCTTTAAGACCTGCAGAAAGTCTTCGCGCTTGTAGTTAACGGCGAGGGTTGCGCCAAGTTGCTCACAGAGCTGTGCCTTTGTGTCGCTGCCCGCTGTCGCGTAGACGGTTGCGCCCAGTGCTCGTGCCATTTGAATAGCGGTCGTGCCGATGCCGCTGGCGCCGCCATGCACCAACAGTGATTCATGTGCCTGCAGCGCAGCGCGGTCATATAAATTGGTCCAGACGGTGAAGCATGTTTCCGGCAGCGTGGCAGCCTCCTGCAAACTGAGGCCCGTCGGCACCGGTAAGCACTGTCCTGCAGGTGCAACGCAGTACTCGCTATAACCGCCGCCGGCCAGCAGCGCACAAACAGTGTCGCCCGCCTGCCAGTCGCGGACATTGTCGCCGCAGGCTGCGACGGTGCCGGCGACCTCCAGCCCGAGTACCGGTGACGCGCCCGGCGGCGGCGGGTACATGCCGCGCCGCTGTAAGCAGTCCGGGCGGTTAACGCCGGCGGCAGCCACTTTTATCAATACGTCCTCCGGCCCCGGTCGAGGAACGTCAGCGTCTGCCAGCGTGAGCACGTCCGGCGGTCCCGGCTCGGGGTAATCGACTATCTGCATTCGGTCTGGAAGGTCGGTCATGGCTTCAGGGTGATGAGAAAAGTTAATTGGTTTGACCTGCAAAGACGGTATGTTAGCGTCATTCAGCCGCAACTTGGCGCGCAACCGGCGACAGCACATCATGAACGATAAATTGCTTGGTTTCCCTGATGCTAGTGGTCATCAGGCATTGCTGCATGATCAGTCGGGCAGGCCGTTGCGTGATCTGCGTATCTCGGTGATGGACCGCTGCAACTTCCGCTGCCCCTACTGCATGCCGGAGGATAAGTACCACAAGGATTTCGAGTTTCTCAGCAGCGATCAGCGGCTGTCGTTCGATGAGATTATCCGCGTGGCGCGCCTGTTTGCCTCGCAGGGTGTGCACAAGCTGCGCATCACGGGCGGTGAGCCGCTCCTGCGCGCTAACCTGCCGGATTTGATTGCGGAATTGGTGGCGTTGCCGGGTATCGATGATATTGCATTGACCACGAACGGCATCCTGCTTGCGCAACATGCAGCGGCACTGAAGGCTGCCGGGCTGGATCGGGTAACTGTCAGTCTGGATTCGCTGGATGAGGAAGTCTTCCGGCAGATGAGTGGCGGGCGCGGCAGTTTTGAGCGGGTCCTCGAAGGGATTCGTGCCGCCGATGAGGCCGGCCTGACGCCTATCAAAGTAAATACGGTCGTGAAGCGAGGTATTAATGACTCGTCAGTTCTCGACCTTGTCGAGCACTTCCGCGGCAGTGGTGTGATTGTGCGTTTTATAGAGTACATGGACGTCGGCACCATCAATCACTGGAAACCGGCAGAGACTGTGCCGGCGAAAGAGTTGTTGCAATCAATTAATGCGCGCTGGCCGACAGAACCTGCGGGCAGCAATTATCACGGGGAAGTGGCCAGTCGCTATGTGTTCAGTGACGGACAGGGCGAAGTGGGTTTTATTACGTCGGTAACAGAGCCCTTTTGCGGTTCATGCACCCGGGCCCGGTTGTCCTCTGACGGCAAGTTGTTTACCTGCCTGTTCGCGGCGCACGGCACCGACTTACGTGGTCTGCTGCGGGACGGCAGCGACGATGATGCGCTGATCGAACTGATCAGTCGCGTGTGGGGCCGGCGGACAGATCGTTACAGTGAACTTCGAGCTCGTAACAGCGCTCCTGCCGATAAAGTGGAAATGTATTACATCGGTGGCTGAGATTAATGCGCTGCTGGCCGGGTTGCGCCCCCTGTTGGGTGACGACGGAATCCTGCTCGGAGAAGAGGTCAGTAGCCGCAGCGCCGGAATCTGGCGCGACGATTCAGTGCAAGCCAGAGCCATACTGCGTCCGGCGAGCACGGAGCAGGTCGCAGATGTGCTGCGTATGTGTCATGCCGCGGGTCAGCGGGTCGTCACGCATGGCGGCCTGACCGGTTTGTCGGAAGGCGCTATCGCGACACCGGACGATGTCGTACTTTCCACTGAGCGAATGACGGCCATCGAGTCCGTCGACACCGTTAATCGCACACTACAGTTGCAGGCCGGCGTGCGTTTGCAGGCGGCACAGGATGCCGCCGATCAGGCCGGGTTGCAGCTGGCACTGGATCTCGGTGCGCGCGGATCCTGCACCGTAGGCGGCAACGCAGCGACCAACGCAGGCGGCAACAATGTTCTGCGTTACGGTATGGCGCGCGAGCAAATACTCGGGCTGGAAGCGGTACTGGCGGACGGCACCGTGGTGTCATCGTTGAACGGCATGCTAAAGAACAATGCCGGGTACGACCTGAAGCAATTGTTTATCGGCACTGAGGGAACGCTGGGTGTCATTACACGGTTGATACTGCGATTGCGGCCCGCCTGCACAACGCGCGAAACGGCGCTGCTTGCGTGCGATGAGTTCGCCCGGATACCACAATTGCTGCGACTTCTGGACAGCAGGTTGAGCGGCACGCTGACTGCATTTGAAGTCATGTGGAACGATTACTACTCCCTGGTTGCACGAGACCGCCAGCCTCTCGCGGACGGGTTTTCCTACTACGTGCTGGTCGAAGCGCAGGGCAATGACTCGCAGCGCGACAGCGACCGGTTTCTGTCGGCCGTCGAGCATGCGCTCACCGAAGGTCTTGCGGCCGACGCGATGATCGCTCAGTCAGGCCGCGAACGCAATGAGCTCTGGGCGATACGCGAAAGCGTTGAGCTGACACTCGAAGACGGTCCGGCCATGATTTTTGACGTGGGCCTGCCGTTGTCGGCAATGGAGTCGTATCTTGCAGAGGTGCGCCGGCAGTTGCGTGACGAGTGGGGGAGTGCGCACCGGCTGTCTGTGTTTGGTCATGCGGGCGACGGTAATCTGCATCTGGTGGTGGCCGCCGGCGATGGCACCTCTGCGGCGCAACTTCGTATCGAACGGTGCGTGTACGAGCCGCTAGCGGATGCCGGTGGAACGGTTTCCGCGGAACACGGAATCGGGCTGGAGAAAAAACAGTGGCTGAGCATTTGCCGCAACCCGGCGGAGATTGCAGTCATGCGCAAGTTAAAAGCCGCGCTCGATCCGCGCGGCATACTTAATCATGGGCGCATCTTCAGCGCCGATGATGAGCCATGAACAGAAAACCGGGTGACGGCACTGCACAGGTTGCGGTGCGCCGGTACAGGGGCGGCGATGAAACCGATGCGGTCGCGGTCGAAGAGCCCCTGCTGATCAGGCTGCAATGGCCTGAGGACCAGCGCGACCTTGCGGTGACCATGCGCACGCCGGGGAATGACGCCGAGCTTGCGGTCGGTTTTCTGGTGGGCGAAGGCTTGTTGGGTGCTGACAATGAAGTCACGCACGTCGACGTGAGTAGCGATTTCGCGACCGATGCGGTGGTGACAGTCAGTATCGCTAACGCGCCTGCTGCAGAATTGCTGGAGCATGAGCGCAATTTCTACATGACCTCATCATGCGGTGTTTGCGGCAAAGCGGCGCTTGAGGCTGTCCGTATCCGGGCGAACTATGACACTGCGAAAATACCACTGACGGTGAGCGCCGATGTCATACGCTCGTTGCCGCAGCGCTTACTGGCAGAGCAGCCGCTTTTTGCGGGCACCGGTAGTCTTCACGCGGCCGCCTTCTTCGCCGCTGACGGAACGTTTTCAGAGTTGTACGAAGACGTGGGCCGGCACAACGCGGTTGACAAGTTGGTCGGTGCGGCATTTCGTGACGGCGGTTTACCCGCCGTGGACCGGGTCATGGTCGTGAGCGGACGCGCGAGTTTTGAGCTGGTGCAGAAAGCCCGACTGGCGGGCTGCGGCATGCTGGTGGCAGTGGGTGCACCGTCCAGTCTGGCAGTGGAACTGGCGTGGGAAGCCGGTATGACGCTCGTGGGCTTCGCGCGGGAGGATCGTTTCAACGTGTATTCAGTACCGACGCGCATTCCTGATTTGTCTTAATGTGTCTCCGGGGCCGGGTTTACGTGAAGCGCCTCGGGCTGCGCGGACCCGCTATTTGGTAGCATTGCGGGAATTAGTGTGCCGTCTCAATCACCCGCCAATATCAACAATTAAATCGATTCCAGCGCACAGCCGGATAAGCCGCGCATATTAGTAGAGATAGTCCTTGAGCCTTCCCGATAACGTCGTCCGCAAACTGATCGTTTGTATCATTCTGAGCGCTGCTTTTTATGGCGCCTGGGCGGTATTCGGCGGCGTTGATGAAGTGCTGGCCGCGGCAGGCAGCATTGGCTGGATCGGCTGGGGAATTATTCTCGGATTGTCGCTGTTCAACTACCTGTTGCGCTTTCTGCGCTGGGACTACTACCTGCGGCATCTTGACTGCCGTGTGCCACCGGGCGTCAATATGTCCGCCTATCTGGCCGGTTTTGGATTTACAACGACACCGGGCAAAGTCGGTGAAGCCATTCGCTCTATTTATCTGAAGCCCTATGGGGTCAGTTACAAGCAGAGCCTGGCGGCCTTTTTTGTTGAACGATTCTCGGACATGCTGGCCATGATTGTGGTTGCCTCTCTCGCAGCCTACGCGTTTGCTGATATGCGCTGGCTGGTGGGTGTCACGTTAATCATCACGCTGGCATTTGTGCCGCTGGTGCATAGTCGCCGCCTGCCGGCCTGGCTTGAGCAGCGTGCCGCAAAAGCGGATTCTGAAAAGATTGCCGACGGCCTGCGTCATCTGGTCGCGACGCTGGCATCCTCATCGCAACTGTTGCGCTCCGTGCCGCTTTACGGCGGGCTGCTCATCGGGCTGATCGCCTGGTTTGCGGAAGGTTACGCCCTGTATGTCGTGCTTGATCGTATGGGCGCGGAGGTGCCGATATTGCTCGCGGCCGGAATCTACGGCATCAGTATCATCGCCGGTGTTGTGAGTTTTGTGCCGGGCGGACTGGGTGGCACTGAACTGGTGATGGGGTCGCTGCTGGTGTTAAGCGGCGTTGATGCGCCGCTTGCGGTTTCTGCTGTCATAATATGCAGGGTTGCGACGCTGTGGTTTGCGGTCGCGATAGGGCTGGTGTTTCTCACCGGTCTGGAGTGGCAGCGGGCCTCAGGCACGCTTGTGCAGCAGGATGTGAATGAATGACTACTGTCGGGGAACATGACCGTGCACCACCGCTGATCGTCGATCTCGACGGTACGCTTATCCGCACTGATCTGCTGCACGAGTCGGTGTTCGGACTGCTCAAACAAAATCCGTTTAATGTGCTGAAGCTGCCGTTCTGGCTGTTGCGCGGTAAAGCACATATGAAAGAGCAGATTGCGCAGCGGGTTGCAGTGCGTGTCGATTTGCTGCCGTACAACGACGAGTTCCTGAGCTATTTGCGCGAGGAGCATGCGGCGGGCCGCACGCTCGTGCTGGCCACCGCGTCCAATCAGCGCTACGCCCGTGGCGTAGCTGAGCATCTGGGCATATTCAGCGAGGTGCTGTCGAGCGACGAAGCACGTAACCTTTCGGGCCCACGCAAGTTGCAACACATAGAATCGCTGATTCCGGAGGGACAGTTTGCTTACGCCGGTAATGCGTCCGTTGATGTGCCCATCTGGCAGCATGCTGCTGCGGCTGTGCTGGTGAGTCCATCGTCCTCGACGCGCAGTCAGGCCGAATCAATCGGCAACGTCGAACGGGTCTTTGAAAACAATTCACGACGAGTGGTTGAGCTCTTCAGGGCGATACGGCCGCATCAGTGGCTGAAAAACCTGTTGGTGTTTGTGCCCCTCGTCTTATCACATCAGATTGATAATTTGTCACTGGTGGTGAATTGCATCATCGCGTTTGCGGCGTTCAGCTTTTGTGCATCCAGTGTTTATTTGTTGAACGACCTGCTTGATCTGGATTCGGACCGGCAGCATCCCCGCAAGTGTCGCCGGCCGTTCGCCGCCGGTTCACTGCCGGTGACTGTCGGCGTTGTGGCGATGTGTGTATTACTCATTATTGCGGTTGGGCTGGCGATGGTGTTGCCACCTTTATTCTTGCCGGCACTGATTTTCTATTACGCGATGACGCTCGCGTACTCAATCTGGCTGAAGAAAGCTGCATTGGTTGACGGATTGACGCTGGCCGCGCTGTATACGATGCGACTTATCGCCGGTGCGGCTGCTATCGCAGTAATGCCGAGTTTCTGGATGCTGGCGTTTTCGATGTTCATCTTCCTGAGCCTTGCGTTTATCAAGCGTTATTCAGAATTGCTGACCATGGGTGGGGCGGGGGCGCCGCAGAAGCTGGCCGGACGGGGCTATAAGCCCGTCGATATGGAGACTGTCGCGCAGCTGGGTACCGCCAGCGGTTATCTCGCCGTGCTCGTCCTCGCGCTCTATATCAATGGTGACAAAGTCGATGAGATGTACGCCCGGCCTGAGGCCCTGTGGATGCTGTGCCCGATGATGCTTTATTGGGTGAGCCGTATGTGGCTGCTCACGCGGCGCGGTGACATGCATGATGACCCGGTCGTGTTCACCATTCGCGACGTCCGCACCTGGTGGCTTGCGGTATTGACCGGCGGCGCATTGTTGACATCAATTTTCTGGGCTCAGGTGCGGCCGTTTCTGCCTCTACCCGGCTAAGTATGAGCGGCAGTCAGTACACATCGTGGGGGCGATACCCGCAGGTTAATCAGCGCGGTGTGCAGCTGGCCTGGCGCACTGACTCGTTACCCGAAATTACGGACGAGCATGCCAATGTACTGCCATGGGGCAATGGCCGTAGTTACGGCGATGTGTGTCTGAACCGGGGCGGGCTGGTTATCGGTACGCGTGCGCTCTGTCACTTGCTGGCATTTGACCCCGACACAGGAATAGTGCGGATTGAGGCCGGAGTCACCCTCGCAGAATTGTTGCAACTTGTCGTGCCGGCCGGCTGGTTTTTGCCGGTGACGCCCGGCACTGCATTTGTCACAGCCGGTGGTGCACTGGCCAACGATGTGCATGGCAAAAATCACCATCTGGAGGGCACCTTCGGCTGTCACGTGCGCGCTTTCGAGTTGCTGCGCTCCGACGGCAGTCGTCTGCACTGCTCGCCGACCGAGAATGCCGACTATTTTGCCGCGACCATTGGCGGCATGGGTCTGACCGGGTTGGTTACCTGGGTGGAAATTCAGCTGCGGCCGATTCCCGGCCCGATGTTGCGCGAGGAATCCATTCGCTATGCCAATGTCGATGAGTTCTTTCGCCTCAGTGACGGTTCCGACGACGATTTTGAGTACACGGTGTCATGGGTTGATTGTCTGGCATCGGGTGATGAAGCGGGGCGGGGGCTGTTTAGCCGTGCCAATCACGTTGATGCGCAACACGAAGACTCGACAGATCTGGTGCTGGAGCCGCGTCTTTCCATGCCGTTTACGCCGCCGTTCTCTCTCGTCAACAATCTCAGTTTGCGGGCATTCAATAAGCTCTGGTATGCCCGGCAGCGGAAACGTCGGGTGCAGAAAAACACGCACTTTTCCGGCTTCTTTTATCCGCTTGATGCGATCGGCAACTGGAACCGCATGTACGGTCCGCGGGGCATGCTGCAATACCAGTGCGTATTGCCGGGCGAAGCAGGACGTGACGCGATCGGCGAGATGCTCGCGCGCATCACCCGATCGGGTCAGGGCTCGTTTCTTGCGGTATTAAAGGTTTTCGGCGACAAAGCTTCGCCGGGTATGTTGTCGTTCCCGCGACCGGGCGTGACGCTGGCGCTCGATTTTCCCAATCGTCCGGATGTTTTTCGCCTGCTCGATCAGCTTGATGCCGTCACGCTCGAGGCAGGTGGAGCCGTATATCCTGCCAAAGATGCGCGCATGAAAGCGGAAGTGTTCCGCGCGGGGTTCCCGCGCTGGCAGGAGTTCGCAAACTACATAGACCCGAATTTTTCATCCAGCTTCTGGCGTCGCGTCGCTGATGACGGGCCGGGCATGACCGCTATGGACAGGCGCACTGATGGCGATGACTAATATCTTGATACTGGGAGCGGGTTCCGCAATCGCCAGGGCAACGGCACAACGCTACGCGGCACAGGGCGCGCGACTGTTTCTTGTCGCACGCGATCCGCAGCGACTCGACACCATTGCGGCAGACCTGCGCGTGCGCGGGGCGACCCAGGTTGATGTACTCGCCGCCGATCTGACTGAGCACGAGCGGCACCCCGCAATTGTTGCGGCGGCGGATGATGCGATGAATGGCATCGATACGGTATTGATTGCCCATGGCGTGCTGCCGGACCAGGAAGCGTGCGAAGCTGATGCGCGTGCAGCGCTGGCTGCGATCGACATTAACTTTGTGAGTGTGGTGTCACTCTGCACCGAGCTCGCGAATCTGATGGCGGAACGACAGGCGGGCACGATTGCTGTGATTTCGTCCGTCGCCGGCGACCGGGGGCGGCAAAGCAACTATATCTACGGTGCTGCGAAAGGGGGGCTGAATACCTTTCTGCAGGGCCTGCGTAATCGTTTGCAGCATGCCGGTGTGCACGTACTCACGATCAAGCCCGGTTTTGTCGCGACGCCGATGACCGAGCATTTGCCTGACCGGTCGGGGTCCCTGTGGGCTCAACCCGATGATATTGCCGAAGGTATTGTCCGGGCCATCGAGAAAGGCCGCGATGAAGTGTATCTGCCGTGGTTCTGGGCAGTCATCCTCATGATTATTAAATTACTGCCCGAAGCGTTGTTTAAGCGCCTTAAGTTGTAGTACGTCAGGTTGTCGCAGTCACGAACGCATTACTGCGCATTTCAACGCCGATGCTTGTTGCAGGGCCATGACCGGTGATTACCTGAGTGTCTTCTGCAAGTGTATACAGGCGTTGTTGAATAGAGCTGACTAACTGTCGGGTATTACCGCCCGGCAGATCTGTTCGCCCCACCGAACCGAGGAACAGCGTGTCACCCGCGAGCAGCAGGTCGGCAGCCGCAAAGTGAAAACAGATCGATCCCGGCGTATGTCCGGGCGTGTGTATGCAGGCGCCGTCACAGGCATCGAGTTCCTGTTCGTGTTCGAGCCAGCCGGACGGCGCCGGCACGGGCGTATAGGGCACCCCGAACATCATGCATTGACGTTCGAGCGCATCCCATAAAAACATGTCTTCCTTGTGCAGTAGTATGCGGGCCCCTGTTTGCTCGTGAATCACGCCGGCGGCGAGTATGTGATCCAGATGCGCGTGCGTATGTATTAATGCCTCGATCTTGAGGCCCAGACGATTGGCCGAAGACATGATTTGTTCCGGGTCGCCACCCGGGTCGACGACGTAACCGCGACCGCTCACGGCATCGCCGATCACCGTGCAGTTGCACTGCAGGGGGCCAACGGGAAAGCTTTCGTGAACAATGGATGCTGATTTGCTCATGTACTCTCTGATATTCCGACTATAGTGTGGTGAACCGGTTGGTTACACGCCTGTTAAGCATACCCAAACTGTGCAAAGCATGGATAATAACGAATGCCGCGTAGCCGCGGTCAGTGGAGGAGTTATGACCGAGAAATCAGCGCTGGAAGTGGAAAATGAACGGCTCGTGACGCAGTTCTGTCTGGACTGGGCGAAGCGCGACGCGACAATGCTGGCCGAGTACCTGGCTGACGATGTTGTGTACCAGATGTTTGAGGGCAACCCGGACATTATCGGTAAAGAAGCATTTATCAATACGCTCGATGCGTTTCTCAATAGTATGAAAGAAGTCGAGTGGGAAATTTTGCGTACCTACTCCGTGGGTGAACTGGTCATCAATGACCGGATCGACCATTTCGTCGGCAAGGACGAGTCCAAAAGCATGCATTTCGCGATTGCCGGGTGGTTCCTGGTGCGCGACGGCAAGATCAAGATCTGGCGTGATTACTCGCTGCCGGGCGGTATTTCGGAAGTCGGCAGTGGCTTTACCAGCGGTTAATCAGGCTAATAACGCGCTAAAATAATAAGTCTGCCGGTAGTTGCCGGTCGACGAATAAATGACAGGTGTAACCATGGTTGCAAACGAATCACAGGCGGCCGATATCATCGGCCAGTTAACTGCTGCAATCGGCAGCGAGCATGTGTTGACGAGCGATGCGGATCGCGACTTTTACGCGATGGATGTCTACAACCAGCGCGAACTGCCGATAGCGGTCGTGCAGCCGGGCTCGCTGGACGAGGCCGTTGAGATTTCCAGAATCGCATCGGCGGCAGGTGTCGCGCTGGTGCCCCGCGGCGGCGGCGCGTCGTACACCGATGCCTATTTGCCGGCGACTTCGAACTCATTGCTGGTCGACACGTCGCGGATGAACCGTATCCTCGAGATCAACGAGGAAGACATGTACGTGACCGTCGAGCCCGGTGTCACGTGGGCTGACATGACGGCAGCGCTGAATGACAAAGGCCTGCGTACGCCGTTCTGGGGGCCGTTTTCCGGGCTGGCGGCGACTGTCGGCGGTTCGATGGCGCAGAACAGCGTCAGTCTGGGGTCGGGTACCCACGGCATTTCTGCTGATTCAGTGCTGTGTTTCGACATTGTGCTACCGGGGGGCAAGGTGCTGAAAACCGGTTCTGCCGCGATTGGCACGAGCACGCCATTCTTCCGCGGCTACGGCCCCGATCTCACCGGGCTGTTTACCGGTGATGCCGGTGTGCTCGGGCTCAAGGCGCGCATTACGTTCCGCCTCATCAAAAACCCGACGTTTAAGATGTCATGTTCGTTCGGTTTCGATGACTTTGACAAAATGGCCGCGGGTGCAGCCGCCGCCGCCCGCCAGGGTGTCGCATCCGACAATTTCGGGCTTGATCCCAAACTGCAGCAGGGCCAGCTCGGCAGTCAGGATACGTCTGCCAAGATGGAAGCTGCGAAGGCGGTCTACGCCAATTCGCGTAACCCTGTGGATGGCCTGACGAAACTCATCAAAATGGCAATCGCCGGCGAGCGTTTTCTCAAAGCCTTTCCGTATGCCATGCATTTCAATGTGGAGGCATACAGCAAGGCGGAGGCAGCCACGAAGCTGGATCTGATTCGCCAGGCCTGTGAGCCCCACGGTACGGAGATCGCCAACACCATACCGACCGTGCTGATGGCAAATCCGTTTATTCCGCTGTACCCGATACTCGGGCCGCGCGGTCAGCGCTGGGTGCCGCAGCATGGCATTATGGCGTTCTCGAAGCTGCCAGCATTCCACGCGAAACTGCATGATTTATATAATGAATATGCAGACCGTATGGCGCAGCATAAAGTCGAATACGCGGCGATGTTTACGAGTATCGGCACCAACGGCTTCCTCTACGAGCCGGTGTTTTACTGGGAGGATGACCGCACCGCTTTCCACAAGCGCTACCTGCCTCAGGAATACCTCGACATGCTGCCGGAATACGCGGCCAATCCGGAAGGGCGTGCGCTCGTCAAAGAGATGAAGGCGCGCATCATCGACATCTTCCATGAATTCGGCGCGATCCATATGCAGATCGGTAAATCCTATCCGTACATGCGTGGCCGCAATGAGCAGGCGGCAGAACTGATTCAATCTATTAAGAAGCACGTTGATCCGGACGGACTGATGAACCCGGGCGGTCTCGGTATAGGCGAATGAGCGAGTTATCGCGCAGGGCAGTCATTATGGGAACAGGTGGTTTATTGGTGGCATCCGTTGAGGGCGCCCTGCCGGAGTTTGCTCCGGGCGTGGCGCCGGGCAGCGTCGATCTCGCGTCGCCGGAGGCCAATCTGGCCAATTTCATACGCATGATGGCGAGCCTCGAAGAAGAGGACTGTCCGTGGTGGTACAACGGCACCGTCTATGCCGTCATCGGCGAAACGATGAACCCGAAGCCGCTGTTCCGGTATTCCGGAATGGAGCTGTATCTCATTACTCATCTCGACGATGGCAGTTATGAGCTCACAGGCAACACGGTCACTTTTTTCCGTACTTTGGACGGCAGCGACTGGCTGCACACCTACGAAAACCCGTTTACCGGTGCAAAGAACGAAGTGGGCGCCGCAATTCAGGGTGGCGGCCCGGGCCGGGGCTTTAACCTGTCGGTTGACGGTGTGCGCTTTACCAAGTTTAAGGATCAGATCCCGGACGAGCCGTTGAAGAAGTGGTGGAACGTCGCCGCAGGCAAGGTCTGGATGAACAATGACACGGTCTACCCGCCTGGTCTGCCGGCACCACGGGCACAATCACAGTCGATGTTCGTAGACCTCAAGGATTTTCGCGACAGCAGTATTGCGCGACTCGACGGCGTGTTCAGCTCGACGGTGACCATGCCCTGGCTGCACTGGATGGACATGGATGACCACGAAGGGCATTTGTTGTGGCACGCTGCCGGCGCGAAACTGCCGGGTCTGGACGCATTGCCTGCTGAATACCGCAAACGCGCCGAGGCGGAGTACCCTGAGCGCATGACCGTGGCGCGGCAGTAACAAGATCAATGCACGAGTTTATTCTCAACGGCGAATCAGTCAGTGTCGAGGCAGACGATGAGATGCCGTTGCTCTGGGTTATTCGTGACCTGCTGCAACTGACCGGCACGAAGTACGGATGCGGTATCGCTCAGTGTGGTGCCTGCACCGTGCACCTCGACGGGGAGGCGGTGCGATCCTGCGTTGTGCCGGTGACAGCTGCTGCCGGGCGACGTGTCGACACCATCGAAAGTCGTGCGGTTGAGGGCCGGCTCAGTGCGGTTCAGCAGGCATGGATTGACGAGCAGGTTCCCCAATGCGGCTATTGCCAGTCCGGTATGATCATGGCGGTGGAGGCGTTTCTGAACAGCAACCCCGAGCCGGACGACGCGGCCATTGATCGCGCCATCACCAATATTTGCCGTTGCGGAACGTACCCGCGTATTCGCAAGGCCATACACAAAGCTGCAGCGTTGAGACGCGCAGGATAGTTTTCAGACAGGGTGGACAACTGAATGATTAGCAGAGTTTTTTCGATAATTTTCATCATGACACTGGCAGCGTGTGCGCAGTCCGATAGCGAAGGGCCCGCAGCAGCTGCTGAGGGTGCGGCCGAAGACGCCATGAGCACTGCACAGGGGGCTGCCGACGGCGCCCGTGATGCCGCAGATCAGGCGGCGCCTGCCGATGTGGCGGCATTGGTGGCAGCCGCTGACCCGGAGCAGGGCAAACGCTTTTATATCTTTTGTCAGGCCTGTCATACGCTTAACGAGGGCGGCATGAACAAAGTCGGCCCGAATTTGCACGGCATCGTGGGCGCCGACGCTGCGCAGGTGGAGGGTTTCGTGTACTCGGAAGCCCTCACTGATGCCGGCATCAAATGGGATGTCGCAACACTGGATGCGTGGATTAAGCGGCCTGCCGGGCTCGTACCCGGCACCACAATGGTGTTTGCGGGTATCAATGACCCTGAGCAGCGCGCAGCCCTGATTGCCTATTTGCAACAGGCCGGTGGTAGCTGACCAGCGCCGGGATTCTGTCGCCACGCGATGGGTGACTTTAAGGGCTGCTTATGCGGCCCTTTTTATTGCGTCAGGTGCAGATAGCCGCGTTGAATTATTACAGCACTGTCACAATCGGGTTACCAAACTGTAATATTGACCTGATTAAATGCCGAGCGGGATAGCAGATTCAATGGTTTATGAAATCGGTTTATAAAATCGTCGGCGTATGAACAAAAGCAAAATACTCATTGTTGAAGACGAGCCGCCGGTGCGGCAGATGATCGCGTTTAATCTGCACCGGGCGGGGT
>JABDLC010000033.1 GCA_013001905.1 Gammaproteobacteria bacterium
ATGCTGGGCCTGGCCGGTGTCATGGTCAATGACTCCATTATTCTGGTGAGTGCGATCCGACGATTGCTACAGGACGGACTCACGCTGACCGACGCCGTGGTTGAAGGCGCACGCGATCGTTTGCGGCCGGTCATCCTGACCACTCTGACGACTGTGGGCGGACTGCTGCCGTTGCTGTTCGAAACGAGCCTGCAGGCACAGCTGGTGCAGCCGCTCGCGATCACGCTCGTGTTCGGCATGTTCTTCTCGCCACTGCTGGTGCTGTTTTTTGTCCCCGCGCTACTGGGGATCGGCACTGATCTTACTCGACGGGTGTCAGGTCGTAGCGGTCCTGACGATCAGGAGAAACCGCGGGAGACCGGGGATCATCAGGAGCCGGCGCCGCAGTCGTAGCCTCGTTGTTGTCGGGCACGGCGTTGTCGAGCACGACGCTTTCGAGCTGAAAGATCCGAAACTCGAGCCGGCCGATTTCATTTTCCAGCTGTTCGATACTTCGCTGCAGCTCTGCCGCGTCGTTGTCGTCATTATTATTGGCGGGCGCACACCCCGTGAGCGTTCCCACCGACATCGTTCCCACCGAAATGAGTAATACCAAAGTGCGTGTGATCATGGGATGACAGTATAGCGATTCAACTGTCCTTTTCGAGGTCATGCAGTGGCTCCGTCATGCGCAACACGATATAGCCGACGGCGCCTGACAGTAATGACCCCACGATGATGCCGAGACGGTCGGGCCGCGCGTAGCCGAGGCCCGTGCCTTCGAACGCCAGCGAGCCGATGAACAGGCTCATCGTAAAGCCCACCCCGCACAGGGCCGCGACGCCATAAATGTGTGACCAGCGCAGGTGCTTCGGCATCTCGCAGATGCCGCTTTTGATGGCGATCCACGCAAACGTAAACACGCCGAGCTGCTTGCCGATGAACAGTCCGGCCACGATCGCGAGCGGCACGCCCGAGAACAAAGTATCCGGAGTCATGCCCGTCAGATTGACCCCGGCATTCACGAACGCGAACAGCGGCAGAATGCCGAACGCGACCGCGTAGTGCAGGTCATGAATCAGGCTGTCCAGTGGCTTGTGCCTGGTGCCGTCGTCGTCGACGGATTCGAGCGGAATAAAAAAGCCCAGCACGACGCCGGCCAGCGTTGCGTGCACGCCGGATTTGAGCACCGACACCCACAACACAACGCCGACGAGCATGTAGACGGTGATTTTGGTTACCCCGCGCCACTTAAGGATGCCGAGGACGGCGATCGCGCCTGCCGCTACCGACAACGATGTCAACGAGAGGTCGTTGGTATAGAACAGCGCGATAATAGTGATCGCGCCCAGGTCATCAATGATCGCGATGGTCAGCAGAAAAATTTTCAGTGTTGCCGGTACGCGCGGCCCCAGCAGCGCGAGGATGCCCAGCGCAAACGCGATATCGGTGGCGGTGGGTATGGCCCAGCCCTGCAAAGCGGTGGGGTCATCCGCCGTCAGCACATAGTAAATGCCGGCAGGTACTGCGATACCGCCGACACCGGCGATAAGCGGCAACAGCACCTGATCAAAGCGCGACAACTCGCCCACCATGACCTCACGTTTGACCTCCATGCCGATCATGAAGAAAAAGATCGCCATCAGGCCGTCGTTGACCCACAAAAACAGTGGCTTGGCGATTTCGAGACCGCCCACCTGAATGGCGACCGGGGTGTCGAGGAAGGCCTGATACAGGTCTGCAAGCGGTGAGTTCTGCAGGACCATGGCCAGTGCGGCAGCAATCAGCAGCAGTATGGCACCCGCTGCCTCAAGGCGAAAAAAGTTGCGTAACGCATCCTGAATCATCGTCCGCTCCAATGGCTGCGGCTGCTAGGTTACAACATTGTCTTGCCGGCTGAATTACTATGGGCAGCCTACTATTTCGCCGCAACGGGCCAATCGGATGAATCTTAGACATGCCGCTGCAGAAGCAATAGGCACATGTGCGCTGGTGCTGGCGGGTACGGCCGCTATTGTGGTCAACGACCTGTATGGCGGTGTGCTCGGTCACACAGGCATTGCTTTCGCCTTCGGTGCCGTGGTGATGGTGATGATCTACGCCATCGGTGATATTTCCGGTGCGCATATGAATCCGGCGGTCACAATTGCCTTTTGGGTATCGAAGCGGCTCCCCGCGGCCAAAGTGCTGCCGTACGCCGCCGCACAGTTTGTCGGTGCGTTGGCCGCCAGTCTGCTGGTTGCAGTCTGGTTTCCCGCCCACGACACGCTGGGCGCAACCGTGCCGTCCGGCAATTTGCTCCAGTCTTTGACCGTCGAGATTGTTGCGACTGCCATTCTGATGTTCGTCATTCTCGGCGTGTCGGAGGGTGCGCGCGAAAAAGGCATCATGGCCGGTGTTGCGGTGGGCGGCACCGTCGCACTGATGGCGCTGGTCTTTGGCCCGGTATCCGGCGCATCGATGAACCCGGCGCGGTCTTTCGGCCCGGCGCTCGTGTCGGGTGAAGCGAGCACGTTGTGGCTTTATTTCGTCGGGCCTTTCATCGGCGCATTGCTTGCCGTGCCCGCATGCCGGATTATTGGGCGCGAGGATTGTTGCGCTGGAGAGTGTTGATGACGCGTCTGGTTTGGCTCGCTGTTTTATTCGTAATTGCAGTCGTTTCAGGCTGTGCGCAAATGCATAACAACGAAGACCATCAGCGGCACAGTATGAGCCGTATCAGCCAGCCGCTGAACGGTGGCGACTTTCTCTGGTTCGACGTAAAAGTCACACCGCAATTGCCGCTTGACAATGAGGCAGCAGAGCAGCAACGACAGATATGGCTGCAGTCATGGCTCGTACGGCGAAACATGTGCCCGGACGGGTACGAAATCGTTGAACGTCGGCCGTTCGAATTTCTGGAGCACAACCCCGCACGCCTCGACATACGCTACAAGGTGAAGTGCATTGTTGTAGCGCCCGGCTAAGTCAGCCTGCGTTAGTCTCGTTTAGGCCCGAAGCCTCAATAAATCCCCGGCACGATTACCTGATCGCCGCGCTTAAGTTTCAGTGCGTCCGCGCGACCCGCGTTCAGTTCGATCACCATCGACACTTCGTGTTCTGACGAGATAATCGTCGTGTCTTGGGGCACCGCATCGCGATGGATATGTTTGATGTAGCCGTCCGCCGTGGCGAACAGCATATCCAGCGGTATGTAGGTGTTTTTCATCCACATCGCCACGACACGCGGTTCACCGTAGATGAACAACATGCCCTCGTGCTCGGCCATGGCTGTCACAAACATCAGCCCCCGGGCATGGTGCGCCTGAGTCGCCGCGACCCAGACATCGATTGCAGTGCAGCGTTCGGCCGTCAGCAGGGTGATGCGGGTGCGCGGAAAATCGCGCAGCAGACCCGCCGGCTCCAGTCCGTGCGCGGCCGGACCCAACAGCAGGGCGATAGACAACAGCGCATGCCGGAGCAGCGCCGGCAGGTTTGCGCGGTGCCGGTTCACCGGCGTACGCTCGTGTTTCGCGGAGACAAAGCAGGGGTTGGTCGCATGGCAGCAAGGATAAACCGGGTGACGGATACTCGCAGCATTGAATTAGTCTGGGGCTATGTCGATACGGTTGCGGGGCGCGGGCTGCTGGCAGCCGTCGCCAGGCAAATCTGTGCGCTCGATCTGAGCAGCGGACCAGCGGCCGAAAGGCAGCTGCGCGCAGACTGGCCGACGGCTAATCTGCACCGTGACGATGCGTTTGTGGCGAGTCTGTATGCAGATGCCCGGCGGCAGGCTGCGCCGCCATTGCTGGTTGCCGGCACCGCCTTTCAGTGCGAGGTCTGGCAGGCGCTGTGTGAGATTCCGGCGGGCGAGACCCGCACCTACGGTGATCTTGCCCGCGCACTGGGCCGGCCCGGCGCGGCGCGCGCGGTCGGCAGTGCGGCGGCGGCCAACCGGATCGCGTTGCTGATTCCCTGTCACCGGCTTGTCCCTGCGAGCGGCGGCAGCGGGGCGTTTCGCTGGGGTGCCGAGCGCAAAATAGCGCTGTTGGCGGCCGAATCCGGCCAAAATGCCTTATATGGGGCTAATCGCCCAAATAGCCCCGCCGAGGCCTGCATTTCGTAAAATGTGAAGTGTGTGCACTCAGGCCGGCTCCGGCTTGAGTACGTTGGCGTGTATGGATTTTAGCGCCAATCATCGTCGTGCACCCGCGACCCTGTACGAGGATCAGTTGCGTATGGGTTTTGGTGCCCTGCGCTTCACTGATTTTCTCGAACGGGAATTTCGTGAATCGTATGCGCAGGAGAATTACCAGAAGTCGCGTCTGGTGCTGGCCATGTGCGCAATCGTGGTCATGTTCGTTACGGTTGTGCAGGCGCTGTCGCCGTCCTCCGAGGACAACAACCTGACCAATATGGGGCTGGTCGCGATGGGCTTAATGATCATCGGTACGTTGATCATGTCCTATCTCGATCGACGCGTTCTGTATCACAGCTTTATAGTGGTCAGCGGCTTGTGCATCGGCATTGCCGGCACAATTATCGATGTGCAGGCGAGTCTCGCGGGGCAGGGGTATTACTTTGCTGGTCAGATCGGCTGGACTTTTATCATGTGGTCAATGCTGGGGCTGCTGTTTGCGCCGGCCGCAGCGCTTTGTTTTCTGGTTTCGATCATCTATCTGGGCAGCGCTACGTTTATGGGCCTGCCCGGCGAGCAGTTATTTTTCGAAGGCTTCATGTTGCTCAACGTCAATCTGCTTGGTGGCTACAGTTGTTACAAGATCGAATACTCCTCGCGTCGTACATTCCTGGAATCACGCATTCTCAATCAACTGGCTGAACGTGACGGCCTGACCGGCCTGTACAACCGTCGTGCATTCGATCAGCACATGGAGCGCATCTGGCGACAGTCGCGTCGTGAGAACGTGCCGATTACCGTGATGTTTGTCGATATCGATCACTTCAAGGCTTACAACGACATGTACGGGCATCAGGCCGGCGACGATGCGCTCAAACAGGTCGCCAGTGTGATCTCATCGGCGGTGCAGCGGCCGCTGGATATCGCCGCTCGTTATGGCGGTGAAGAATTTGCGCTGCTGCTCTACGGCCCGGCAACCGATTACGTAACCAGCCTGCCTGAAATGCTGCGCGAGGATGTGCTGGCATTAGGCACCGCGCATGACGGCGCCACTGCAACCAAGCTGCTGACGATCAGCATCGGCGTTGCAATCGTCTCACCGGACGCGGAGCGGAGTCAGGCCGGCGCGATACAGATGGCCGATGAAGCGCTGTATAAGGCCAAGGAAGATGGCCGCAACCGAGTTGTCGTGCGTTACTCGACCACGACTGATGTGGAAACGGGTCGCTTCCGCAAACACGCCTGAGAGCGCAGTTCAGCGCGCTACCAGTGCCCGGTATTGGGCATGGACGCCCACGGTTCCTCCGGCGGCAGCGCACCACCTGACTGCAACAGCTCTATTGAGATGTTATCCGGTGATCGCACGAACGCCATGTTGCCGTCGCGCGGTGGCCGGTTGATCACGACGCCCGCATCCATCAGGCGCTGACAAACGGCGTAGATATTATCCACCTCGTAGGCGAGATGGCCGAAGTTGCGACCTTCGCCGTACTCTTCCGGGTCCCAGTTATAGGTCAGTTCTACCTTGGCGGACTCGTCACCGGGGGCGGCCAGAAATAGCAGCGTGAAGCGGCCTTGCTCGTTGTCGAAGCGCCGGAGTTCAGTGAGGCCCAGCTGGTCGCAGTAAAACGCCAGCGAGGCATCTATGTCGGTCACGCGGACCATGGTGTGCAGGTATTTCATGTTGCCGCAGTCTAAGGCAATCTGCGCGTATGCAACACATCCGGGCAGTTTGTTTTGACCTCGACGATACGCTGTGGGACCTGGCACCGGTCATCCCCCGGGCTGAGGCGCATTTGTACGACTGGTTCCGGGCGCACTATCCCCGCATCACGGAGGTGTATGACCCTGCGAAACTGCATCAACTGCGTCTCGAGTATGGTGCGCGTCATCCGGAATTGCGCCACGACCTGACGGCATTGCGTATGGCGATGTTGCGCCGCGTATTCCGAGACGCCGGTTACGATGAGGCGCCCGCCGAAGATGCGTTCGCGGTGTTCAACGAAAAGCGTAACGATGTGCAGCTGTTTGACGATGTGCTGCCGGCACTCGAGCGATTGGCGACAACCCATCAACTGTTCGCATTCACCAACGGCAATGCATCACTGGATTCAATCGGCATCGCAGACCTCTTCAACGGTATAGTCACAGCTCGCGAGATTGGTCTCGCCAAACCGGACCCGCAGTTTTTTGTGACAGCACTGAACCGAATCGGAGTCGCCCCCCGGCATGCGCTGCATGTGGGCGATCATCCGGAAAATGATATCCGCGCCGCTGTTATAGCCGGCATGTCGGCCGTGTGGGTGAATCGCGGTCAGGCGCCCTGGCCGCTCGACGACTGCCGCCCGGATCACGAGCACGCCGACCTTGCCGAATTGCCGGAGTTGCTGACCCGTGACTGAACGGCCACCCGTCATTCTGTTTGTGCCGGGCATCCGGGCCAAACCGCCGCCGGAGCAGCAGCAGGAGCAGCTGCGGCGTTGTCTTGAAGCCGCATTGCTCCGCCAGGGCATTGCCCGCGCCAATGACCTCGCTTCTCAATTGCACG
Source organism: Gammaproteobacteria bacterium (assembly GCA_013001905.1). Classification (GTDB taxonomy): domain Bacteria; phylum Pseudomonadota; class Gammaproteobacteria; order Steroidobacterales. Next base: position 6,645 of record JABDLC010000033.1, read on the forward strand.
TGGTGGGCTGGTCGTATGCGTTTTACGGAGCACACGACAGCATCGCTCCGGACATGCCGGCCATTGAGCAACTGGTGAGCGGAGCAGGTGACCCCGACGGGGACCGGGAAGAAGCTGAGGGTATCGGCAGCCGGTTAGTGGCGGTGATGTATGCGATCGGCGATCGTTTTCCGGTGCTGAGTAGCTTGTTTGCGACGCGTCGCATGGAAGCGCGCATGCAGGAAATTAATCGTTATTTCCGCAATCGTGATGATCATCGCACGACTATCTGCGAACTGCTCAAGCAGTCGTTGCGCGAAGCCTGGGCGGACGAGCGCGAAATTATTCTCATCGGGCACAGTTTCGGCTCCGTGATCGCATACGACACGCTGTGGGAACTCACTCATGAAGAGCCTGAGGGCAGCGCGCAAAAGGTGGATCTTTTTATTTCCATGGGCAGCCCGCTGACGATGAACTACGTGCGCCGTCGTTTACACGGAGCCGCACGTCGCGGGCACGAGCGCTATCCCTGCAATATCCGGCATTGGCTCAATCTGGCAGCCATCGGCGAAGTCACCGCGCTGGACCGGCGCATGGCCCAGTGTTTCGGCGAAATGCTGTCACTCGGTGTGGTCGAGAGCATCCGAGACAACCTCGGCGTGCTGGCTCGCTACCGCAACGAGGAGGGCCTGAACGTGCACAAATGTTACGGGTATATGGCCAGCGACACGGTGGCTGAGGTTATTGCGAGCGCCGCTGCCAGATTTAGTCCAGAGGCCTGATCAGAATGTCGATCCGCCGGTTGCGGGCGCGACCGTCAGCGGTCTCGTTGTTAGCAATCGGACGCGTCTCGCCATAACCAACCGCCGCAATGAGATTCGGCTCGATGGGGTTGTCCCGGAGAATGCGCGCCACAACTTCCTGCGCGCGGTTCTGTGACAGCCGTTTGTTGACCCGGTCGCTGCCTTTGGAATCGGTGTGACCTTCGACCACAATTGATGCGCCGGGATAAATGGCCAGCATCTTTTTGACCTTCGCAAACAAGATGTCGTAGTTCGCGCCGATTTTGGCGGAGCCGGTGTCAAAACGCAGCCCGGTCAGCCGTGCAACAATCGCATCCGACTGGCGAAAGATATCGGCTTCATCCGGTTCGAATAACGACTTGGCCTGCTCCAGTTGCTCGCGCACGCGGGCTTGTTTTTCCAGCTGCATAACAAGCTCACGGCGCTCGGCGGTGGCACCGCCCAGTTGTTCATCGAGTAGCCGGATCTCATCCTCGAGCGCGGCTGCGAACGCTCGTGTGTCATCAAGGTCTTCGCTCAGCCGCTGCTCGCTTTCCCGCATCCGGGTAATTTCTGCAACCAGATCATCGCGGGCGCTGTCGCGGTCCTGATCCGCTTCCTGCGGCACACCGGCAGCTGCCTGCAGTTTCCACAGGTCGCCGGCGCGCTCGAGCACCAGGTCTTCGACCTCCGGTTTCTTGCGCGCGATCTGAATGATTTGCATAGCGAGTCGCGCCGTTGCCTCGGACTCGTCGGCCAGATCGGTCGCCAGTTCGAGATTAGTGCGGTCATTCACCAGTGCCGCATTGGCGTCGGCCAGTAATTGTTCAGCCCGCTGCAGTGTTCGCGGTGCGTAGCGTTTGGCGCGTTCAGCACGGGCTTTTTTGATCGCGGTGCGTGCTTCGTCCAGCACAGTGTGTTGAATAGCCTGCAGTTCCGCGGCGTCAAACAGACGTGCTGCCCTGGCCCTGCGTTCGGCTGCCTTTTCGGCTTTGCCCTGACGGGCATCGCGTCGCGAGCGGCTCAGTTCTTCTTCGCCGTCTTCAAGCAGGTCGGTGGCGTGTTCAGCTGCCCCGGCGGCGATGGCGGCCAGGCGCGCGGTTTCTGCGACCGAAAGATTATGTTCTTCCGCGCTCAGCCCCGAGCTTGCGCTGAGCAGGGCGAATATCAACAGCGTGGCGCAACGGCGGTGGTTCAGCATGCGTTGTATCCCTTGTCCTCTGTGGTGTGTGCCTGCTTTTACATTATGCACGGAAACTGTGGATTCGCTCACAGAATTGCCGGGGTTGGCTGTCTAGTCTGTACCCATGGCTACCAAGTACTACACCCGCTTTTTGCTGCAAGCCCATGACGATCAAGACGTCGATGAGTACAGCGGCGTTGTGGAGGTAAAGAGTGCCCCTGATGCGGTGCTTGAGCCCAGTCAGATCGAAGCGTTGCTGGCTAGCAGCTTTGATCTGGAATCGGAACAGATTCAGCTGCTGAACTGGTCGCCACTGCACTAGCCACCGAATTTTAGTCTTCCCCCTGTACTTGCCCGGTCTTTGACCGGGCTTTTTTTTAAATGACGCCGGGGTTTCGCGCCGCTCAGCGGCGCAGAAACGCCAAACGGCGGAATTTACATGGGGGAAGCAACGCTTTCCCCATGCGGTGAATCGAGCGCGGCGTCTAAATGCGGCGCAGAAACGCCAAACGGCGGAATTTACATGTGGAGAGCACTGCTTTCCATGCGCACCTGCAGACTCCCCGAAATCATGCCAGAATCGCCGTCTATGGCGAATCTCAAGGGCATCCCGATCGTGACCGAGGGCAGCAATGCTCGCGTGGAGTCCGGTACCAAGTACCGGAACAGCGTCGGCGTGGCCGCGATCAAGGACGGCGTAAAAAAGCATCGCAATGCGGCGCCGCCCAAGCCCGGCAAGCCGCGCTGGCTGAAGGCAAAAATACCGACCGGCGAGGCGTTCGCGGAAGTGCGTCGCAATGTGCGGGAGCACCGTCTTGCCACGGTATGCGAAGAATCCATGTGTCCGAACATCGGGGAGTGCTGGAATAACGGTACCGCGACGATCATGCTGATGGGCAGTGTGTGCACCCGCGCCTGCCGCTTTTGTGCCGTTGATACCGGCAATCCACAGGGCTGGCTGGATGCAGAGGAGCCTGCCAACACCGCGCGATCTGTTGAGTTAATGAGCCTGCGATATGTCGTGCTGACGTCCGTTGACAGGGATGATCTGGACGACGGTGGTGCGGCTCACTATGCGGCGTGTATCCGTGCCGTCAAGGAGCGCAACCCGCAGACCGGGGTCGAGGCGCTGACCCCCGATTTCAGTGGTGACCCGGACGCCGTGAGTACGGTTGTGACCGCCGGGCTGGATGTATTTGCACAGAATGTAGAGACGGTGGAGCGACTGACAGCACGGGTGCGTGATCCGCGTGCCGGTTACGCCCGCACACTGGACGTGCTGGCGACCGCGAAGCGCGTCGCCCCGAAGGTGCTGACTAAAACGAGTCTTATGCTGGGTCTGGGTGAACGTGAAGATGAGTTGCTGCAGACGATGGATGATCTGCGCGCAGCGCAGGTCGACATACTGACGCTGGGTCAGTACCTGCAGCCGACCGCCAACCACCTGCCGGTAGAGCGCTTCGTATCACCCGATGAATTTGCGCGGTTGCGCGAGGAGGGCCTGCAGCGCGGCTTCATGGAGGTCGTCGCGGGTCCGCTGGTACGTTCGAGTTATCGGGCTGACCGCGTTTTCGAAAAGAATAATGCCGGGCTGCAGGCGTAACGCAGTTGCCGACAGACTAAAAGGGAGTTTCATGGAGTTTTTCTACGAGTACGGCATGTTCCTGCTGCAGGCGGTGACTATAGTCCTGGCAATCGGCGCAGTCGTCGCTGTGATCGCAACGGCTTCGCGCGGGGATGAAAAATCCGGCGGGCTGAAGATCGAAAATCTTAACGACAAGTACCGTGATATGGCAAACGCACTGCGTAAGGCGGTGCTCAGCAAAAGCCAGTGGAAAGAAGTCGAGAAGCAGCAGAAAAAAGCCGCCAAAGACGCGGGCAAAAAAGCTGACGATGAGCAGAAGAAGCGCGTGTTTGTGCTGGAGTTCAAGGGCGACATTCGCGCCACCGCAGTTGAGTCTCTGCGCGAGGAGGTCAGTGCGGTGGTGTCCGTGGCCGGTCAGAACGACGAAGTGGTCGTGTGCATCGAAAACGCCGGCGGCGCGGTGCAGGATCACGGGCTGGGCGCATCACAACTGCAGCGCATCCGCGATCACGGCATCCCGTTGACGGTCATCGTCGATAAAGTGGCTGCGAGCGGAGGCTATCTGATGGCGGCGCTGGCCGACCGTTTCGTCGCGGCGCCGTTTGCGATTATCGGTTCGATCGGTGTGCTTGCACAGATACCTAACTTTCACCGGTTTCTTGAAGATCGCGGTATCGATTTTGAGCAGATCACTGCCGGCAAGTACAAACGTACGCTGACCATGTTCGGTAAAAACACGGAAGCGGACCGCGAGAAGACGCGGGAAGAGCTTGAGGAAGTGCACACCTTGTTCAAAAACGCGGTTTCGGAACACCGTCCGTCGATGGATATCGAATCGGTAGCGACCGGCGAGCACTGGTATGGCACGCGCGCACTGGAGCTGGGTCTGATCGACGAACTCGGCAGTTCGGATGATTACCTGATGAAGGCGGCGGACGACGCTGACATTTACAGTGTGACCTGGAAGGCCCAACAGAGTTTTATACAGAAATTGCAGGGCGCCATGACCGCGGCGCTCGCGGCGGTGGGCTTCGAGACCCGGCCACCGCTGGGCTAGCCACGCGGTATTGGCTGCAACCAATAGCAGCGGAGCTTGTCCAAACAGTTGACAGCCCGGGCTGTATGTCAGCACCAACGATCAACACGCTTATCCGGAGGGGCGAAGCGATGCAAAAATTTTTATTGCTAGCGGCGGCATTCATTCTGACGAGTTGCGTCACACCGGCGCAGTTGCAACAGGCATCTGTTGCCGAATTCGCGAAAATGCGCGAGGAGCTTGATGTATCTGAGAATGCAGCTGATCGTGCGTTCGTGCAGTGCGTCGCCGATGCGCTGATTGTGCAGCTCGAGGAGCCGTATCGCAGTTACGACTGGGATCTGGAGTTGTTTGAGGATGATGCGATCAACGCGTTCGCCATGCCGGGCGGCCAGATCGGCGTGTTTACCGGGCTGTTCAAAACGGCCACGAATCAGCATCAGCTGGCAGCGGTGATGGGCCATGAGATCGCCCACGTGACGAGCGGCCATTCGCTCAAACGCGCCAACAGTCAGGCAGCGACCCAGGTGGGCATCCTGGTCGGTGCGATGGCCAGCGAAGCAGTGCGCAACAATGCCGGGCTTATCGTGCTCGGCGCGCAACTCGGTCTGCTGTTGCCGTATGGGCGTGCCCAGGAAAGCGAGGCGGATATCGATGGTCTCGATCTGATGGCACAGGCAGGATTCCGGCCGGATGCGAGTGTCGAGCTCTGGCGCAACATGGCGGAAGAGAGCCCCCGCTCGATGCCGCAGTTTTTGTCGACGCACCCGTCCAGCGACACCCGTATTGAGCAGCTTCAGGCGCGTTTGCCGGCTGTCGAGCCCGTTTACGAACAGGCACGTGCAGCAGGTCTGCGGCCTGACTGCAGTCGCTGAACCGGGCCGGCCTGTATAATCCGCGCATGAATGCAGTGCGCGTTATCCGGGCAACGCTAGTGTCAGGTGTGTTCGCCGGCCTGTTGTCCGGTTGCGCGGGCCTGAACGATTTGCTGGAGCGCGGTCGTTCCGGTTCCGGCAACCCGCCGATTATCAGTGACCAATTCCTGCTCAATCCCGGGCAAAGTGTGATCGGCGAATTGCAGGTCATTGAAGCCAACGATCAAGATACCTTTGTCGATATCGCCCGTGCCTATAACCTGGGTTACGACGAGATACTTGAAGCAAACCCCGGCATTGACCCGTGGTTGCCCGGCGCGGGCACAGCGATTGTGTTGCCGACGCGCTTTATCCTGCCGGATGCACCCCGTGAAGGCATCGTGATCAATATCGCCAGCAAGCGATTGTTCTATTACTTCCCGAAGGATGAAGACGGCATCGGTGCGGTGCTGACGCACCCGATCGGTATCGGCCGCGAAGGCAGCGCGACACCGCTGGGGGAAACGACGGTTACGGCAAAAGCACCGAATCCTGCCTGGTTTCCCACCGCATCAATCCGGCGTGAATACGCGGCGGAAGGCAACCCGCTGCCGGCCCGCGTCCCACCCGGCCCGGATAATCCGCTCGGCAAATTCGTGCTCAAGCTCGGTATGCCGTCGTACCTGATTCACGGCACCAACCGCCCGGCCGGTGTGGGTATGCGGGTCAGCCACGGTTGTGTGCGGTTGTTCCCGGAAAACATTGCCCACCTTTATGAACTGGCGCCCGTCGGTACCAAAGTCACCATCGTCAATCAGCCGTTTTTGCTGGCGTGGGATGGTGAGGAATTACTGTTTGAGGCGCACGCGCCGCTTGTTGATGATGAGCGCGACCGCATGGCCGGGCTGCCTGCCGCCGTGGAGCAAATACTGGCGGAATCGGGCAAGGCCGGCGAAGCCGACGCGGAGCTGACCGAAACGATTGCCAGCGAGGCGCTGGGCATACCGTTGCCGTTACTTGGCAAAAATAGAGGGGAGCCTCCTGTCGAGATCGCGATGTCGGTGAATAATCTGGTTGCACACGCGGAGGTCGATAGGGCAAACTAGTTTCAATCCGCGAAGGACCGTGGAACCATTACATGTCGCAAGGCTTTGATCACACGGAAGGTGATGCCGGGCTGCGCAGTCTTACTCAGGCTGAGCAGATTCCTGTCGACGGCGAATCCCTGACTGCTTTTGTTGGCCCCGCACCCCGCGGCCCGGTCGATCATGCGGTATCGGTTAACGATGTGGAGACTTTCGACAAAGTCTTCGGTCTGCCGGACTATCACTGTCGCATGGGGCTGGCCATCCGGCAGTTTTTTGCCAATGGCGGTCGCAGTGCCGTCGTGGTGCGCGTCAGTTCCAATCGTGAGCACAATATAATTACGCTGCCTGCCGGTGACAGCGCACTCGTGTTGGAAGCGCGCAATCCGGGGCCGCTCGAATTTCTACGGGCATCAATTGATTACGATTCGATTCCGAGCGATGAGGAGCGGCGCTTTAACATCGTGATTCAGCGACTGCGCGCACCGGACTCAGCATGGATCGACGAGCAGGAGTATTTCCGTAACGTAACGGTCAATCCGGAGAGTCGCGACTACATCGGCAAAGTGCTGAGCCAGTCCCCGCACGTGCGTGTCATCGGCAAACCGCCGGCGAAGCGTCCCGACCTGACGATTCGACCCGGGTCCGTTAAAGAGTCCGGCTACGTTGCGGCCCTGACCGGTCTTACCCGCAGCCCTGCACCGACCGACTATGACCTCATCGGTTGCAGCGAGTCCGGTACCGGGCTGGCCGCGCTGGAAACTGTGCAAGACATCGCACACGTCTGCCTGATATCCGGCGCACCGCAAGCCGCGCTGGGTCCGGTAGCGATGTTCGCTGCAGATTCGTTTTGCCGCACCCGTCAGGCGCTGCTGGTCGTTGATCCGCCGGAGCGCTGGCAGACAGCTGAGGATGCGATTGCTGATCAGCGCCGCTCGGAATTTGCCAGCCCCAATGTACTTACGTGGTTTCCGTGTGTGCAGTTGCGCAGCGCCAGCGGCGACCGTTCGCCGGCCAGCGCCACCGGGGCGGTAGCGGCGGCACTCGCTGAACGGCAGCGTAACCGCGGTGTTGAGCATCTGTATGACGAGCCGTACACGATGTTGCGGGGCGGCTTGCGTCTGGCCACTGAGGTGAGCGCGGATGACAGCAAACGGCTGGCGCGTGTCGGCATCAGTACGCTGGCCCGGCGCAGTGCACTGCACGTGCAGTTGCGCGGCAACGTCACACAGTCACGTCATGCCAACCTGATTGGTGGCGGCGATGATCTGATGCTGCGAAGTGAAGCACTATTCATACTCAGGCGTATACGCCTGGGCACGCGCTGGGTAACCGGCAACGAATCCACGCCGCGGCTGTGGCGTGAGCTGCACGAGCAGCTGGCAGAATTCATGACAGCGCTGCATGAAGCAGGTTTGCTGGCCGGTGCCGGTGGTGAAGAATCCTGGTTTGTCCGCTGTGATCACGACACCAATCGCGGTCTGGTGCCGCGTAAGGGTGCGGTCGGATTTGTCGTCGGTATGGCGCTGCGTAAACCCGGCCAATACCTTACGGTGCGGTTTCAGCAGAGTCCGTCCGTGTGCTGCATTACCGAGCTGGGCTGGCAGACGGACCTCGCGCTGGCGATGTAACCCGCATTCCGGTTTTGTCATCCGGTGCGGTAGTCTGATCGTATACACTCATCAGATATATTAATTCCATACAAACAAAATCTAGCCCCAACCAGAATTCCCGGAGAGAGGACATGCAGCTGACCGGCTCATTGGTATCCCGTTTTATTTCACTCATTGTGACTGTGCTTGTGGTGACCGCATGCGCATCGACAGGCTCTGAGTCCGGCGCGAGCGTCAACAGCGCCAAACTGGCGACAGTGCTGGCCGGCGATCATCGCAGCGACACCAACAAAGCGCGCGATCAGTGGCGTCACCCGGTGGAGACGCTGGAGTTTTTTGGCGTGTCGGATGACAAGGTCGTGATGGAAATCTGGCCCGGTGGCGGCTGGTACACAGAAGTGCTGGCTCCGTATCTGCGCGATTCAGGCACCTACATCGCCGCCGGCTGGGATCCCGAGTCGGAGATTCCGTTTATCCGCAAAGCGGCTGAAGCCTATGCCGAGCGACTGGCCGCCCGGCCGGATGTTTACGACCAGGTGCAGGTGGGTGTGCTGATGCCGCCGGCTATGATGAGCCCGGCAGAACCGGGCAGCGTCGATATCGTGCTGACCATGCGCAACGTGCATAACTGGATGCCGCGCAACTCGCAGGCGGATGTGCTGGGGGCGATTTACACGGCGCTCAAGCCGGGCGGCATACTCGGTGTGGTGGAGCACCGCGGTGTTCCCGGCTCGGAGCAGGATCCGAAAGCCGCCAGCGGTTACGTCAATGAGGATTACGCGATTGCGATGATTGAAGAAGCCGGTTTCGTGTTTGAGGCCAGTTCAGAGGTCAACGCCAATCCGGCAGATACCAAGGACCACCCGCAGGGTGTCTGGACCCTGCCGCCGACACTGCGACTCAAAGATGTGGATCGTGACAAGTACCTCGCCATCGGTGAAAGCGACCGCTTCACGCTCCGGTTTAGAAAGCCGGAGTAGGCTGCCTTGAAGATACTCGCGTTCGGTGCATCGACAAGCTCGACCTCCATCAACCGGCGCTTCGCGGTGTATGCCGCGAATCAGGTTGCGGGTGCTGAGGTTACTGATCTCGACCTCCGTGACTTCGACCTGCCGATCTACAGCGCCGATCTTGAGGCTGAGCAAGGTGCGCCCGCCGATGCGCAGCGCTTTCTCGATCTGATTCAGTCGCATGACGGTCTCGTCATTTCGATGGCCGAGCACAACGGGTCCTACAGCGCGGCCTTCAAGAATCTTTACGACTGGACCTCGCGCATTGAAAAGAACGTCTGGTGCGGCAAGCCCATGTTGTTGTTGTCCACCTCGCCCGGCGGGCGCGGCGGCGAGTCAGTGATGGAGACAGCGAAGGCGACGTTTCCGCGCATGGGCGCAGACCTCAAGGCGACTTTCAGTCTGCCGAACTTTGCGGAGAGTTTTGACGACTCGGAGGGCATTGGTGACGCTGAGCTGAATGCCTTGTTTGTAAAGGCGCTGGGCGCATTCAGCGACTAGATCCCGACATCATTCCCCATTAAGCGTGCGCGTCTCCGCCGGCTTCGCGGGATCGGTGGCCGCTGAATTGTCACGTGCAACTGACCAGGCCAGCGCCAGCATTACGATAACTGCAGCCACCATAAAAAAGCTCGTCACGGCACGGGATTTCGGGTCGATTTTCAACGTTGCGCCTCAGGTTTTGCTGGGTTGCAGCGGCTTGATTAGCAGCACGCCCATGATAGCAATCAGCGCAACGACGGAAACGGTCGTAAACGAGGTCAGGTAACTACCGGTGCTGGCTTTGAGCTGTCCCGACAACGCGGTGCCCAGCGCACCACCGAGTGAGTCCACGAAAATCACGATGCCGAGCAATTTGCCGAGCGCTCGCTGACCGAAGCACTCGACGCAGACCAGCTGAATCATCGTAAAGCTGCCGCCGTAGCCGAGCCCGAACACCGTGGCAAACAGCACGAGTTGTGTGAAGTTGGTGGTCAGCCCGAATCCATTGTCGCCGGGCGTAAACGCGAGCAGGCTGCCGATAAACAGCAGAACAGCCGATATCAGCATCACGCGTTGTTTCGGTATGCGATCGCTGAGTGCGCCGAACAGAAACTTGCCGGCCACACTGCACCAGAAAATGGCGGAGTACAGCAGCGTGGCGTTGCCGGCAGTGAGCCCGGCGTCCTGCTCAAAAAAGATCTGCGCCTGACTGTTAATGGATGTGATCGCGTACCACAGGCAGGCGGAGCTCACGGCCAGCGCCCATAACGTGCGCGATCGCAACGCGACACCGAACTCCACACCGTCGACCGCGCCGTTTTCAAGTGCAGCGAGCGGTTCCGCATCGCCATCCGGATACTGGCCCACGTCCGCGGGCGAGCTTCGCAAGGCGAGCAGGCCGGGGATCAGCCCGAGCACCACAAACGCAATCGCCAGCGCACCGAAACCCCAGCGCCAGCCGAAGTCCGGGTTCAGCACGAGTGGCGCGATGGCCAGCGGCAGCAGTCCGCCGGCGAGGCTGGAAGCCGCCGTCAGCAGCCCGACGACCGCGCCGCGATAGCGGGTGAACCAAGCGGACAACAGCACAACGTTGGGCATCAATCCGCACAGCACGAGCCCGACGGCAAAGCCAAAATGCAGCACGTACAGCTGCGTGATGCTCGTGGCGAACGGGTACAGGCCGAAACACACCGCGAGAAAAACCAATCCGGTGTGAATGACGCGCAGCACGCCGAAGCGATCGATCAGCCAGCCGGCGATCGGCGCGAGTAAGGCAGTGCCCAAAAAGGTCACCATGACAGTGCGGCTGACCTCGCCCGCGTCGATGGCAAATTCTTCCATCAGTCGCGGGAACAGGTTTTGCGGCACAAAGATCGTCATGCCGTTGGTGAAAAAGTAGACCAGCACGCAAACCGCTGCCAGCCACCAGCCGTAAAACACCTTTCTCTGCGTCGTTGCAGCCCTACTCAATGAAAGCGCTCAACTGGCGACGCCTATTCGACCGGGTTGCCGTCTGCATCAATGTGGCGAATTTTACCGATGTTGAGTTCCTGCAGGCCGGCTTCAATTCGCGCACGGTCACCGATTACCACCCAGATCAACTGATCCGGCTGCAGTTCATCGCGTGCCGCGGCGACGACTTCGTCCAGCGATAAATTGTTGAGGTTTTGTGCGTAACGGTTCCAGTAGTCGTCCGGCAGGTCATAGCTGACCAGCTCTGACAGCGCGCCGAGCACCGCGCCATTGGTTTCCCAGCGACCGGGCAAGGACAGCGTGCGCGAACGCTGCACGCGCTCAAGTTCTTCGGCCGACGGCGGATTTACATTCTGGATCTCTCGAATCTCCCGCCGCATTTCTGCCAGCGATTCTTTCGTCTTGTCGAACTGCACCGGCGCGTAGGCGATGAACGGGCGTTGCGCGCGTGTTGCCGAGATCAGGCTGCGCGCGCCGTAGCTCCAGCCCTTGTCTTCGCGAAGATTCATATTAATGCGCGCGGCAAACTGCCCGCCGAGCACATCGTTCATGGCCTTGATGGCAACCTCGTCAGGGCCGGACATCGGCACGAGCAGCTGGCTCGCGAAAATGATCGACTGCTCGGCTTCCGGCTTGTCGATCAGGTAGATCACTTCCTCTGCCGGATTCCCGACCGTGGCCACGTTCTTCGCGGGCACATCACCGGACTCCCAGTCGTTGAACAGTTTTTCGATCCGTGGCGCGATCGCTTCCATGGTCGTATCGCCCACCACGACGAGCGTCGCGTTGTTCGGGCGGAACCACGTGCGGTGCCAGTTCACCAGGTCGGCGCGAGTCAGTGACGCGATGCTGGCTTCAGTGCCCGTGCCTGATAACGGCTTCGCATAGGCGTGGTCGTCGCCGTACAGCAGGCCGGGTAACAGGCGCAGCGCGATGCTGACGGGGCGCGTTTTTTCCTGCCGGATGGCGTTGATGTATTGCGCGCGCAGCCGCTCGAGTTCGAATTCCGGAAAAGTCGGATCCAGTGCAACATCGGCGAACAGCTCCAGCGACTCGTCGAGATTTTCGGAGAGCGCCGACAGAGTGACGGCCGCGGTGTCGAGCCCGGCGCCGGTACCGAGGCCGGCGCCCAGCAATGCCAGCTCTTCGCTGATTTCGAGCGCATCACGATCGCCTGCGCCTTCGTCCAGCATAGACATGGTCAGGTTGGCGACGCCTGCCTGTTCCGGCACGTCTGCGGCATAGCCGGAATCAACAATGAGATTGAATTCGACCACCGGCACCGTGTCGCGCTGAATAACGCGCAGTTCAAGGCCGTTATCGAGCATGCGGCTGCTAAAAGACGGAAACACGGCGGGGTCAGGTTCGGCGGGTTCCGGCAGGCTGCTGCGATCCGGTTCCTCAGTCGAGGCAGCCAGCGTCTTTTCATACGGCACGATGAGCCCGACATAAGGTGCCTGACCGAACCATTCGGTGGCGGCACGCTGCACGTCGCGCACCGACGCTGCTTCAATGTCGGCCAGCTGGCGCCGGTAATACCCCGGGTCATCGCCGTAGATCATGCCGCGTGCAAGCACTTCTGATTTGCCGCCGCGGCCGCCGACTTTTTCGATGCCGCGCAAGAATCCGGCGCGCAACGATGTGCGGACGCGCTCAAGTTCGCGCTTGTTCGGCCCGTTCTCCATCAGGTCGGCGATTTCTTCACGAATGGCCGCTTCGACTAATGCGCTGTCGACGCCGGGCTTCACCGACGCTTCAACGGCGAGCAGGCCGGCAATTTCGAAGAAGTAGGGTGTGAACTCGATATCGGTTGCGATCTGCTCGCGGTACACCAGTCGTTCGTAAAGCCGCGAGTTTTTGCCGGTGGCCAGGACATCGACCGCGAGCTGCATGTGATGCGCATCGGTTGTGCCCCAGCGCGGTCCCGTCCATGCCACATACACGCGTTCCTGCGGTACCCGGTCCTGCATGATTTCGCGGCGTTCGACATCGTGACGCGGTATCCATTCCTCGACGGTCGCTATCGGCGGGCCAGGGGGTATTTCGCCGAACCAGTGGTCGACGCGCTCCAGTACTTCTTGCGGGTCGACATCGCCCGCGATGACCAGCACCGCGTTGTTAGGGCCGTAGTAGGTCCTGAACCACTCGCGCATGTCGTCGAGGCTGGCGGCTTCCAGGTCTTCCATTGAGCCGATGGTTTCCCATGAGTACGGGTGCGGCGGCGGAAATACTTTGGGCAACAGCCGTTCGAAAATGATCGCGTAGGGCTCGTTGTCGCCCTGACGTTTTTCGTTCTGCACGACGCCGCGCTGTTCGTCGAGCACCGCCTGATCGATGGCTTCCAGCATGTGGCCCATGCGATCTGATTCAAGGAACAGAATCCGGTCCAGCGCGCCTTTCGGCACCGTCTGGTAATAATTAGTGCGGTCAAACCAGGTCGTGCCGTTCAGATCCGTTGCACCGACCTTGTCAACGAGCTCCAGGTATTCCCCCGGTGAATTTTCCGAACCCTGAAACATCAGGTGCTCAAACAGATGCGCGTAGCCGGTTTTACCGGGTGTCTCATTCCGTGAGCCGACGTGGTACCAGACGTTCACCGACACGATCGGCGCTTTACGGTCCTGATGCACGATTAACGTCAAGCCGTTATCGAGGGTAAACTTTTCGTAAGGAATCAGTTCCTGACCAACATGATCATCGGCGAATGCCGGTTGGCTGAGTGGTTGGCTGATGATCAGCGCGGCAGCGGCTGCCGCGAGCAAATAACGCGCAGACATATAAACTCCTTGATTGCAGGCATCCAGTATACTCACTCGCGCCCGGAACACGCAGACGACTGACTTAACACTCGCTCATGACCCTACGCACGCTGTATGCACCTGTTGCTCCTTATGACACCGGCAGGCTGTCGGTTTCTCCCGTGCACGAGCTTTATTTTGAGCAATCCGGCAATCCGGACGGCAAGCCGGTGGTCTTTCTGCATGGCGGCCCCGGGGCGGGTTCCAACCCGGCCGTACGGCGTTTTTTCGACCCGTCGCGCTACCGCATCGTGGTGTTTGATCAGCGCGGCTGTGGCCGGAGTACCCCGCACGCCAGTCTGGAAGACAACACCACCCCGCACCTGATCGCCGATATTGAGACTCTGCGCACGCACCTTGGCATCGATCGCTGGCAGGTATTCGGCGGGTCGTGGGGCAGCACGCTGGCACTCAGTTACGCGCAGCGTCATTCCGATCGTGTAACCGAGCTGGTGCTGCGGGGAATTTTTCTGCTGCGCCAGGCAGAGTTGCACTGGTTTTATCAGGAGGGGGCGAGTCGCATCTTCCCGGACTACTGGCAGGACTTCATTGCACCGATTCCCGAAGCCGAGCGGGACGATCTGATTACGGCGCATCACGCGCGGCTGACCGGCGATGACCCGCAGGCACGTATGGCGTCTGCGCGGGCCTGGTCGGTCTGGGAGGGCGTCACGAGTAATTTGCGCGTGTCCGAAGCCGCGGTGGGGCGTTTTCAGTCAGATGATTTCGCGTTAGCGATGGCGCGGATTGAAGCGCATTATTTCGTCAACGGCGGCTTCATGGACACGCCCGACCAACTGCTCGACAATGTCGACAGTATCCGCCGCATTCCGGCGGTCATTGTGCAGGGTCGCTACGACGTAGTCTGCCCGCCGCAAACGGCCTGGGATTTAAAGCAGGCATGGCCCGAGGCTGATTTCCGGCTGGTGCCTGATGCGGGACATTCGGCTTTTGAGCCGGGCATCGTGCACGAGTTAATAGAGGCGACGGATCGCTTTGCCGGCTAACGAGTACAAGTTATGAGCAACACGCTGATCACCAATGCCCGCATCGTCAATGAAGGCTCGACCACCGAGGGTGACGTGCGTGTCAGCAACGGGCGCATCGAGCAGATCGGCAGTGGCTTGTCGGCCGCAGCCGGCGACCACGTGATTGATGCCAATGGTGCCTGGTTGTTGCCGGGCATGATTGATGACCAGGTGCATTTTCGCGAGCCGGGCCTGACGCAAAAAGGCGACATGGCAACCGAATCGTCGGCCTGTGTGGCGGGGGGCATCACCAGCTTCATGGAAATGCCGAATGTAAAGCCGGCCACCACGAATCTTGATGAACTGGAGGCGAAGTACGATCGTGCCGCCGGCCGCGCCCGTGCCAACTACGCGTTTTACCTTGGCGCCACCAACGACAACATTGATCAGATACGCGCGGTGCAGCCCGGTCAGGCCTGCGGGGTCAAGATATTTATGGGCGCGTCCACGGGTGCGATGCTGGTTGATAGCGACGAGGCGCTTAACGACATCTTTGCCGACTGTCCGTTGCTCATCGCAACGCATTGTGAAGATACGCCGATGATTAATGCGGCGGAAGCTGTGGCCCGCGAAAAGTACGGTGAAGACGTGCCGATGAGCGAGCACCCGTACATCCGCTCTGCCGATGCCTGCTACAAGTCGTCATCGCTGGCGGTGGAGCTGGCGCGCAAGCACGGCTCCAGACTGCATATTCTGCATCTGACGACCGCGCGGGAGCTGGCCCTGTTCACCGCCGGCCCGGCTGCGGGCAAGCGCATCACCGGCGAAGCCTGTGTCCATCACATGTGGTTTGATGAGAGTGACTACGAGCGGCTCGGTGCACAGATCAAATGCAACCCGGCCATCAAGCGCAAGGAAGACCGGGAGGCGATTGTCGCTGCCGTCGCTAACGACGTCATTGACGTGATTGCGACCGATCATGCGCCGCACACCGCCGAGGAAAAAGCCGGCACCTACTTCAATGCGCCTGCGGGTCTGCCGCTCGTGCAACACGCTCTGCAGATGACGCTGGAGCATGTGCATGCCGGGCGCTTCAGTATTGAGCACGCGGTGCGCAAGACCAGCCATTCGGTGGCGGACATCTACGGAGTCGCCGAGCGCGGCTACATCCGCGAAGGCTACTGGGCCGATCTGGTGGTCGTTGATCCGGACCAGCCAACCGTCGTCCGCGAGGAGGACTTACTTTACAAATGCGGCTGGTCGCCGCTGACCGGTACGGAGTTCAAATCGAGCGTCCGGGCCACCCTCGTGAACGGTGAGATTGCCTGGCACGACGGCGAATTGACTAATGTCATCGCCGGCACCCGTTTGGGGTTCTGTTAAAACGGCTGACAGCCCTGTCACCGGGCGGCTCTCAGCGCCTTCCGACGGATACTATTTACCCGCTGAACCTGTATAATTTTCTAGCCCCAACAGGCTTCAGAGCGTTGTAGAATCGTCAAAAAACAGGCTGCCTGAGCGCCTTACCACTAACTTGTTATTTACCGGCTTAATGCAGGGCTAATTGCTATGCGTCCGACGGACACATCTGACCCAGATTATTTTCACAAAGTTGTTGATTGCCAGTACGCCTGCCCGGCGCACACCGACGTGCCCAAGTACATCCGGCACATCGCGCAGGGTGAGTTCACCGAAGCGTACATGGTCAATCGCAAGTCCAATGTCTTTCCCGGCATTCTCGGCCGCGTGTGTGATCGTCCGTGTGAGCCGGCCTGCCGCCGCGGACGTGTTGAAGAAACTCCGGTTGCCATTTGCCGGCTGAAGCGTGTCGCCGCCGATAACAAAGATGATGTTCAGGCGTTGTTGCCGAAGGCCCCCGCGAAAACCAACGGTAAGAAGATCGCACTGGTCGGTGCAGGCTGCGCATCGCTGGGGGTTGCCAATGACCTGCTGCCGCTGGGTTACGAATGCACCATCTTCGAGAAGCTGGATGTCACCGGTGGCCTGATGCGCTCTAACATCCCGTCGTTCCGGCTGCCGCCGGACGTGCTCGACGAGGAAATCGACAATATCGTCAACATGGGCAACTGCGATATGCGTCTCGGCGATGGTGTCGAGAGCATGAAGGCATTGCTTGACGAAAATTTCGACGCCGTATTTGTGGGTACCGGCGCGCCGCGCGGCAAAGAACTCAACCTGCCGGGTCGTGAAGAGGCAGACGCGAACATTCATATCGGTATCGAGTGGCTGGAGTCGGTGGCTTTTGACCATATCAAGTCGATCGGCAAACAGGTGCTTATCATCGGCGTCGGTAACACCGCCATGGACTGCTGCCGCACATCGCTGCGTCTCGGCGCCGACAACGTCAGGGTGATGGCCCGCAAACCGCGCGATTTTTTCAAAGCCTCCGACTGGGAGCTGGAAGACGCCGAAGAAGAAAATGTCGACATCGTTGTGAACCACTCGCCGAAGGCCTTTGTGCTGGAGAATGGCAAGCTGGTCGGCATGACCTTTGAGCTCATGGAATACGACATAGACGACAACGGTCGCATCACGGACACCCGGGTGACCGGTGAAACGATGCTGGAGTGCGACGATGTGATCCTCGCCATCGGCCAGGAAAACGCATTCCCCTGGGTCGAACGTGATCTCGGCATCGAGTTTGATCAGTGGGAAGTGCCGGTGGTCGATGAGAAAACATACGAGTCCACGCGCAAGGGCGTGTTCTTTGGTGGTGACGCCGCGTTTGGCCCGAAGAACATTATCTGGGCTGTCGAGCACGCTCATCAGGCGGCAATTTCTATCCACAAGTACTGTCAGGATGAGGATATTTCCGACCGGCTGCCCGATGGCCAGACGCTGGCCAGCACCAAGATGGGCATTCACGAGTGGAGCTTCAGTAACGACTACGATGCTTCCTCGCGCACGATCATGCCGCACGTCAGCCTCGCGGAGCGATTTAAGAAGCTCAATATTGAGGTGGAGCTCGGCTTTTCGCCCGAACTGGCGGCGGAAGAAGTCGAGCGTTGCCTGAACTGCGACATCCAGACCGTCTTTACCGACAAGCTCTGCATTGAATGCGACGCCTGTATCGACGTGTGCCCGGTGGATTGCCTGACCATCACCGAGAACGGCGATGAAGATGATTTGCGCACGCGTCTGAGTGCTCCGGCCGACAATAAAGAACAGGACCTGTTCGTGTCCGGCGGGCTGCCGCACACCGGTCGCGTCATGGTGAAAGATGAAGACGTCTGCGTGCATTGCGGCCTGTGTGCCGAGCGCTGCCCGACGGCCGCATGGGATATGCAGAAATTCACGCTGCATCACCCGCACGCCCAGGACGAGGCCACACCGCCGGAGCAGAAAGAAGTCGCTTAAAACCTTTTTTGAATAGTGCAGATCTGTCAGTAGTCCGGGCGGACCGGCATCTATGCCTTCCAACACTTGAATAAATGACAACGGCCGCATGGCCGGGAAACAATGAACAAACCGTCAGTCAACGAGTTCACGATTAAGATCGCCAATGTGAACGGTACGGGTTCTGCCAGCGCCAACGGCCTGATCATGAAAACCCTGTTCCGGATGGGCATTCCCGTCGTGGGCAAGAACTACTTCCCCTCCAATATTCAGGGCCTGCCTACCTGGTACGAAATACGTGCCAGTGAAAAAGGTCATCTCGCGCGCTCCGGTCGTGTGGATGTCATGGTGGCGATGAATGCCGAGACCTATAAGCACGACCTCGAGGAAGTGGCATCCGGCGGCTATCTCATTTATGACTCGACGTGGCCGCGTCACAGTCTGCTGCAGCGGGATGACATCACCATCATCGGTGTGCCGTTGTCGAAGATGTGCAACGAAAACTTCCCGAATGCGCGTGCCCGTATTCTGATGAAGAACGTGGTGTATGCCGGCGTGCTCGCAGCGCTGCTCGACTTTGATCTTGAAGTCATCACGACGCTGCTGAACGAGACTTTCGCGAAGAAGGCCAATCTGCTCGATGGCAACCAGCTTGCGATCCGCATGGGTTACGACTGGGCAAAGGCAAACCTCGATTCGCCACTGCCGTTTACCGCCAGGACCACAGACAAGACGTCTGACAAGGTCATCATGGATGGCAATACCGCAGCCGGGCTTGGCGCCGTTTATGCCGGCGCGACTGTCGGCGCCTGGTATCCGATCACACCGTCCACCTCGCTCATGGATGCGTTCAAGCGTTTCTGCGAGATGACCCGTGTAGACCCCGAAACCGGTGAGAACAACTTTGCCATTATTCAGGCAGAGGACGAGCTTGCCGCAATGGGTATGGTGCTCGGTGCCGGCTGGGCCGGCGCGCGCGCCTTCACGCCGACCAGTGGTCCCGGCGTGTCACTGATGAGCGAATTCCTCGGCTACGGTTACTTCACCGAGATTCCTGCCGTGCTGTTCAACGTGCAGCGATGCGGGCCGTCAACCGGCATGCCGACGCGCACACAGCAATCCGACATCAGCTCCTGCGCCTATGCGTCCCACGGCGACACGCGTCATGTGCTGTTGTTCCCGGCGAATCCTGAAGAGTGTTTCTATACCGCGGCGGAGGCCTTCGATCTGGCCGAGCGCCTGCAGACGCCGGTGCTGGTGCTTAGCGACCTGGATATCGGTATGAATGACTGGCTGACCTCAGAGCTGCAGTGGAGCGACACCTACCAGCCGGATCGCGGCAAAGTGCTGCGTGCGGCGGAGGTCGAGAAGCTGGAAATCTTCCATCGTTATTTCGATGCTGACGGCGACGCCATCGCGTCGCGCACACTGCCGGGCGATCATCCCAAAGGTGCTTATTTCACGCGTGGCTCCGGTCACAACATGTACGGCGCTTACACCGAGAATGCCGGTGAGTATCAGGAAGTGGTCGACCGGTTACGCGCTAAATGGGAAACGGCCAAGCAGTATGTGCCTAAGCCGGTCGTGCAGTACTCCGAAAAGAACAACATTGGCATTATTTCTGTCGGCAGTTGCGACGAGGCCGTCAAAGAAGCAATCGAAACGCTGGCGGAGCAGGGCGTGGGTGTGAATTACCTGCGCGTGAAGGCGTTTCCGTTTAATGATGACGTGCAGAAGTTCCTGGATGATCACGACAAGCTCTACGTCGTTGAGCAAAATCGCGATGCTCAGCTGAAGAGCCTGTTATGTCTGGAATGCAGCGTGGCGGATGAAAAGCTGGGTGAAATTCTGCACTACAATGGCCTGCCGATGACCGCCGGTTTTGTGATCGATGCGGTCAGTGCAGATATGGCCAAGGGAGTAGCAGCATGAGCTTCATCAAAAAACCTGTCGCGCGACATCCCAAGCTGCCCGTTAATGAACTGGGCCTGACGGTCCGTGATTACGAAGGGGGCATGTCGACGCTCTGTGCCGGTTGCGGCCACGATTCGATTACCAGCGCCATAGTGGAAGCGGCCTGGGGGCTGAGTATCCCGACGCATCGTTTTGCCAAGCTGAGCGGTATCGGCTGTTCGTCCAAGACGCCGGCCTACTTTCTCAAGGATTCGCACGGTTTCAATTCCTGCCACGGCCGCATGCCGTCGGTCGCGACCGGTGCGAACTGCGCCAACCGTGACCTGACGTATATCGGGGTATCGGGCGACGGCGACTCGCTGTCGATCGGCATGGGCCAGTTTGCACATGCCATCCGCCGCAACCTGAACATGACGTACATGATCGAGAACAACGGCGTGTACGGGCTCACCAAGGGGCAGTTCTCGGCAGCGGCTGACAAGGGCAGCACTGCCAAGAAGGGCGAGGTCAATCTGCAGCCGGCGATTGATCCGTGCAGCACCGCGATTACACTGGGCGCGACCTTTGTGGCGCGCAGCTTCTCCGGTGACAAGGAGCAGCTGGTGCCGATACTGATGGCCGCCATGAGGCATCGCGGGTTTGCGCTCATCGATGTTATCTCACCGTGCGTGACCTTCAACGATCACGAAGGCTCCACCAAGAGCTATAAGTATTCGCGTGAGCATTTCTCACCGGCTATACACGCTGACTTTGTGCCGCCGGCCGAAGAAATCAAAGCAGCTTATAACGAAGGCGAAGCGATGCCCGTAGAGTTGCACGACGGCAGTCATATCGTGCTGCGCAAGATCGACAAGGACTACGATCCGACTGATCGTGTCAACGCGGTGCAGAATCTCATGACTAATAATGCTGCCGGTGAAATCACCACAGGCCTGCTGTTTGTCGATGAGTCTCAGCCCGAGATGCATGAGGTCAACAACACCATCAGCACGCCGCTGATCGATGTGCCTTACGCCAGGCTGAATCCGGGCAACGACACACTGCAGAAGATTCAGGCCCGCTTCCGCTAGCCGGATTAAGGTTGGTTCGATTGACGTTTTTAAACCTCCCGTTAGCACGGGTACTTTTTAGAAGGCCGGGGGGCTTGTGAACTCAATCCGTTTTTATTCTGGACTCTTTCTGATCACAGCATGCACGTTGATGCTGCAGCTTATTCAGACGCGCGTCCTGTCCGTCGTGGCCTGGTACCACCTCGCCTTTTTCGCGATCAGCATGGCGATGTTTGGGCTCACGGTTGGCGCCATCTGGGTTTATCTGCGCGGTGAGCGCTTCACTGAAAAGACGCTCGCAAGGGATCTGTCGTATTTCAGTGGTTTGTTTGCGGTCAGTATTCTGGTTTGTTTCGCGATACAGATGTCGCTGACGCCATTAGCGCCCGGCGCCAATCTGACGTTGTCAGTTATCTGGACCTGGCTTGAGTTGTCGATCTGCATGGCGGTCCCCTATTTTTTCTCGGGTGTGGCCGTCAGTCTGGCGCTGACTCGCAGCCCGTTTCCTATCGGGATCGTCTATGGCGTCGATCTGATCGGCGCCGCCGCAGGCTGTCTGGGTGTGCTGTGGTTGCTGACGCTAACAGACGGGCCGTCAGCGATTATCTGGGTTGCGTTCTTCGCGGCCATCGGAGCCTGGCTGTTCGGCTCTTCAACGATCAGTGATCAGGAATGGGCAGAGGTGCCCGGCGGCAGGGCACTGCGCTACCCGTTGATACTGATGGCCGGTTTCGCGGTCATCGCGCTGTTCAACAGCAATTCCCAGCTGGGCTTTCAGCCGCTCGTGGTTAAGGACCGTGTGGAAACGTACCGCACCTACAACTTCCGCGAGTGGAATTCCTTCTCCCGGATTGCGTCCGTCGACATTGGCGTGAAGCGTCCGCGACTCTGGGGTGCTTCACCGGAACTGCCGCGCAACAGTGCCGTACACATGCGTTTCATGAACATTGACGGGCTCGCCGGCAGCCCCGCGTACAAGTTCAGCGGCGACATGAACGAGGTTGATTTTCTTCGCTACGACGTTACTAACATCGCGTATGCGTTGCCCGATCGTAAAAAGTCGGCGGTTATTGGGGTCGGTGGCGGTCGTGATGTGCTGTCTGCGGCTTTGTTCGGGATCGAAGACATTACGGCTGTTGAGATCAACCCGATCTTTATCAAGTTGCTGCGCGATAAACCCGGTTTCAAGGAATTCACGGGTTTCAGCCATCTGGACAATGTGACGTTTGAGATCGACGAGGGTCGTAGCTGGTTCGCGCGCACTGATCAGCGCTTCGACATCATTCAAATGAGCCTTATCGACACCTGGGCAGCGACGGGCGCCGGCGCATTTACCCTGACCGAGAATGGCCTGTATACGGTCGAGGCATGGGTAACCTTTCTCGACAAGCTTACAGACAACGGGGTCTATACCGTCAGTCGCTGGTTCAGCACGGGCAATGCCGACGAGACAGGTCGCATGATCAGTCTGGCAACGGCTGCACTCCTCGAGATTGGCGCGACCAACCCGGCGGATCATATTTTCCTTGCGAATCAGGGTGACTGCGCGACGCTGGTGTTGTCGCGTTCGCCGTTCAGCAAGGCCGATCTGGCCGCGTTGCACGGGATTTCCGATGACATGAAGCATCGTGTCATGCTGGCGCCAGACCGTGATCCGGCGGATCACTCGGCGGCACTGGCGGGGATCATTGCGTCGCCCGATCGTGAGGCATTGTTGGCGATCACCTCGGGGCTGGAGCTGGACCTGACGCCGCCGGACGACAATCGTCCCTTCTTCTTTAATCAGTTGCCGCTTGATCGGCCGCTGACTGCCATCAAACTGGCTCGATCGCTCGGCTCCCGTGATGCGGCTGACGGCGTTCTCGGTGGCAATCTTGCAGCGACAGCGACGCTCATTATCTTGTTTGCATTGGCATTGCTTTTGGTGATCGTCGCCATCATCTGGCCGTTGCGCCGGGCGGTGGGTGATGCGGGCCGTAATGTTGTAATCGGCGGCACGGCTTATTTCCTGTTAATCGGCGTCGGCTTCATGTTTCTTGAAATCGCGTTACTGCAGCGGACCAGCGTCGTGCTGGGGCACCCCATCTATTCGCTGAGTGTGCTGTTGTTTAGCCTGATTTTGTCGACCGGTATCGGCAGTCTGATCAGCGAAGCGGTGCCGATCGACAGTCGTGCACGCTTTGTGGCCTGGGGCCTGCTGACCGCAGCATACATCGGCAGTTTGCCCTATTGGGCTCCTGACATTTTTCTCGCGGTGTCGGACGGTGCGCTCATCGAACGCGCCGCTACGTGCGTGGCGGTGATCGTGCCGGCCGGATTATTGATGGGCTTTGCATTCCCGACCGGTATGCGCCTGATTTCTGCAATTGATGAGCGGCCGACACCCTGGTTCTGGGGTATCAACGGCGCCGCGGGCGTGCTCGCGTCAATTGCTACGGTGGGTAACAACATCGCGAACGGCATCAGCTCAAGCCTGCTGGTGGGCGCTGTCTGCTATCTGTTGTTGATCCCGGTCGTCTTAATTTTCCTGTTGCGGGAAGACTCAGCCGCAAGCTGACCTCCTCGTTAGGGGCTGGCAAAAATGATCCGGAAAACCATTCGCAAACTGCAGATGGCTGCTTACCGCGATCCCAGCCTATCTGCCGACATGGGTCCGTTGGGTCACAGTTACCCCTGGCAACTGTATACGCGCCTCAACGGCATTCAGCTGACGGCGCAGCTAGACGGCAGCTATCCGGTGGAGCCGCTGCAGGCCGAGCTGGCCGCCATACTTGCGGAATATTCACCGCAACAGCAGTTCGGCCAGTATCACGTCGGCGGCTGGAGCGGCGTCGCGCTTCATGCGGTCGACGGCAACCCGCTTGAAGATCAGGATTTTCCGGACGCGACCTACGCCAAGACTCCCGCGCTTGAGCTCGCGCCGACGATGGAACAGATTATCGATTCTTTTCCCTGCACGAAGCGTCGGGTGCGTTTGCTTGAGCTCGAGCCGGGCCGCAAGGTGTTCTGGCACCGGGACTTCTGGCACAGCGTCGACTCAACGCAGCTAAGAGTACACGTGCCCATCATTACTAATGAAGAAGTCGGATTTCAGATTTCGCATCAGGATTGCCCGTGGCAGGCGGGCGAACTCTGGTACGGAGACTTTACCTTTCCTCATCGCGTGCAGAACGGTGGCGATCGGGGTCGGGTGCATCTCGTGATCGATCTCGAAGTCAATGACAAGGTGCTGGCACTCTTGCCGCAGACACTGATGCAACAGCGTGCCAAACGTCAGCGCGCGCGCGCGTTTTGCAATCGCTCGATGGAAGTCTGGAACCACGTGTTCGCGACTGAGAGCAGGCTTATTGCCGAGAAGCAGCGCCGCGCCAACTAATCAGTCATCAGGTGAGTGCTGTTGCGGGTCAAAGACTCCGCAGCGCTCGGGTGCATCTGTGCAACTGCTGTAGGGTACGTGTTCAACAGCATTGCGCCAGAGCCATTGCCGTTGCGCCTCCACATTATCCGGCGTCACGATAAAGCGCGGGTCTTCGGCAACCATCCGCTCCAGCATCCAGCGATTAACGCTGGCCGTGTAGTGCCCTGAGTCCTTGTAGTAAGCCATGTCGGAGACGAGAGGCTCGTACTGGTCGAAGGCATACAGCGTGACGTTGTCGCGCTGCGCTGCCAGTTCAGCAAGCCTTCCGCGCAGTGCGAGTTCACCGGCTAACAGGTCGCCGACGCCGACACCGTGACGGATCAGGCTGACCGGTGGAATATAGAATCGAAAGCGCACGTCCGGCCATTGCTCGACGAACGGCACGATGAACTCATCGTAGGCGGGCGCAGGATGATCAGGATCCGGGGTCGTGCCGGCCCATTCCTGCAGCCGCGGGTCGACCCGTTCGGAGATCAATCGCACCGTTTCCGCTTCGCTCCACCATTGATAGCGTGCGATATCGATAGCGTCTTCATGCCAGCGATTCAATGTACCGACATCATCCGATAATTCGGCGCTTCCCGTCAGTATTCGGATGCCGTGCATGACGACGCCATGATTGAGCAGGTAGGTGTGGTCATCCAGCAGTGTGTTGTTGTACAGCGCTGTCGGAAAGCTGCCGTCGCCGGGGAACTCGGCGTATTCCGGCAGCGAGTAGTTGCGATAAATTTCCCACCAGACTTCATCAACGTTGCCGCTGCTGAGCGCACGTTGCAGAACGTGCCGGTGTTCGATCGGATAGCTGCCCTCGATGATTAGCCGGACGGCCCGCTCGTTGCCGGTGGCGTCACGCAGATCGTCCAGCGTGGTGTTTTCAGAGACCGATGTGCCAATGAGAACCGTCGCGCCTCCGCAGTCCTCGCACTCCACATATCTGCGTATGTGGCCGGGCGTTTCGTACCGCTGATTCTCACTGTAGCGTCCGGCTGCCGGCCCGTTGTCATGCCAGACATGGTAAGGATCGATCCAGATGACCAGTGCAGCCGGAATGATCAGCGGGATGATGAGAGTCAGCAGGTAGGTGCGAAAATACATGTGGCAGGTCAGAACTGGAAATAGATGAACTCGGTTACCCGGTTCTGCATGTAGATAATCTTGTAAAGGGCGATGGCGGCAGGCA
>JABDLC010000036.1 GCA_013001905.1 Gammaproteobacteria bacterium
CACCGGTACCCGCAATCACGACGGTCGGCAGGATCGCGAACCAGCGTGCCTTGTCACCCCGTGACCACAGCAACAGCAGACCGCTGATAATGCCGAACAGCAGGATCATGATGAAGTTGGTTTGCGCAAGCCACAGGTAGGTCGCCGAATACGGCGCCCAGACACCAGACTGCTTTGCCAGCCATGCACCCGCCACTGCCGCTGCGGGCAGGCCGATGATGGCAAGTATGTTGTAGTAGCCGTGTTTACTCATGGTGGCGCAATAATACACCGGGTACCCACAAAAAAGCCGCCGGTATGCGGACACACCGGCGGCTTGGTTTCGCGGCTGACGGCCTAGAACAGGGTGTAAATAAACGGCGCGACTGCCGAACCCTGCGCCACCACTATAAGTACGCCCAGCAATAACATCACGAGGATGATCGGGGCGAGCCAGAACTTCTTGCGCTCGCGCATGAAGCCCCACAAATCACTTAGTAAATCCATCATCAGTACGGTTTCTCCAGATTCTTGGCGGGCGGCTGATCGCTCACCACGCGGTACGTTTTGGCTTCTGCGTCCAGTTTACGATTCATGCCGTCTTTGCCGAACAGGCGCATGACCAGTCCGAAAGGCATGAACATCCCAAAGAAGACTATAAACATGATCAACGGCGTCATGATGTAGGTGCCCATAAACAGGCCAAACATCATCCAGTACTTGTAGACCGGTTTGAGCGCCATCGGCACGATGAGCGCCATTGCCGCGAGCACACCAAAAATAATCCACGGCCAGGTCGGGTAGTTCCAGCCAAACAGGAACGGAATCGCCAGCCCGAACAGGCCTACAACAATCGCGCCGGTAACCAGCCCGAATTCACGGTAACCCTTCTTGTCGAGGGTCGGTATGGATTTCAGATCGCCAGCCATAATTCCCCCTAGTCGAGTGCGAACTCTTCCTGCCAGTTTTCTTTTTCTTCCCAGTTCGGCTGCTTCTTCTTGTCGAGAAGGAAATTCTCGACCAACAGGAAGTCCATTTCCGTCCGCATAAAGCAACGGTAGGAATCTTCCGGTGTGCAGACGATCGGCTCACCACGCACATTGAAAGAAGTATTCACCAGCACGCCGCAGTCGGTGCGCTCATTGAAAGCTTCGAGCAGTGCGTAATAGCCCGGGTTGGTTTCTTTATGTACGGTCTGGATGCGCGCCGAGTAATCCACGTGCGTAATCGCCGGCAGCTCCGAGCGCTTCAGATTCAGTTTCTGAATGCCGAACATCTTCTGCTGTTCTTCCGTCAGTGCGATACGCAGCTCTTCTTTGACCGGCGCCACAATCAGCATGTACGGGCTGGGGTTCTTCTGCTCGAAGAAATCGCTGACACGGTAATCAAGCACAGAGGGAGCGAACGGGCGGAACGACTCGCGATATTTAATCTTGAGGTTCATGACCGACTGCATTTTGGCGCTGCGCGGATCACCGACAATTGAGCGGCCACCCAGAGCGCGCGGGCCGAATTCCATGCGACCGCGATGCCAGCCCACTACGTTCTCGCTGTCGAGAATTTCGGCGAGCCGCGGGAACAACTGCTCGTCCGGCAACTCTTCATAGACGGCGCCCGCTGCATCGAAGGCAGCCCGGATTTCATCCGCAGTTGCGCGCGGGCCGAGGTAGGAACCCTTCATCAGGTCTTTACCGTTGCCCGGCACCGTGCGTTCGTTGCCGTGGTATTCGTGCCAGATCACCGACGCCGCACCCAACGCGCCACCGGCGTCGCCGGCCGCAGGCTGAATCCAGATGCTGTCATACGGGCCCTCACGCTCGAGAATACCGTTGGACACACAGTTCAGTGCCACACCGCCGGCCAGACACAGATTGCCGATACCGGTTTCCTTGTGCAGCGATTTCGCGAGACGCATCACCACTTCTTCGGTGACCTTCTGAATCGATGCCGCGAGATCCATTTCACGCTGCGTGATTTCGGTTTCTGCGGTACGTGCCGGCCCGCCGAACAAATCCGCGAACTTGTCGTTCGTCATGGTCAGGCCGGTGCAGTAATTGAAGTACGACATATCGAGCTTAAAGGAGCCGTCTTCTTTCAGATCGATCAGGTTGTCCATGATCAGATCAACGTACTTGGGCTCGCCGTATGGGGCGAGACCCATCAACTTGTACTCACCCGAGTTAACCCGGAAGCCGGTGAAGTATGTGAACGCGGAATACAGCAGGCCGAGCGAATGCGGGAAGTCGATCTCCCACAGCGGCTTGAGTTCTTTGCCCTTGCCGTGCCATGCCGTCGTCGTTGCCCATTCGCCCACGCCGTCGAGACACAGCACGACCGCTTCTTCATAGGGGCTGAAATAGAACGCCGAGGCCGCGTGCGACTGATGATGGCCGGCAAACATGAGCGGCGGCAGTTCTTTCTGTTTGATGCCGCCCAGCGCTGACAGCTCGCGCTTAAGCGTGGTCTTGAGGTACAGCTTTTCCTTCAGCCAGATCGGCATCGCAGCCATAAACGAGCGGAAGCCCTTGGGCGCGTAGCTGAGGTAAGTTTCCAGCAGCCGTTCGAATTTCACCAGTGGCTTGTCATAGAAGACAATTTCGTTAACATCTTTTAATTCGAGCCCTGCTTCCTTCAGGCAGTAGCTAATGGCTTCTGCCGGAAAGCCTTCATCATGCTTGATACGCGTAAAGCGTTCCTGCTGGGCAGCCGCAATGACCTCACCGTCTTTCAGCAGGGCAGCCGCCGCATCATGATAAAACGCGGAAATTCCGAGAATATAAGAGTGGCTCACTTGGTTCGTCGCTCGCTTTGGAATCTGTTCTTGTTGTTTTTCTGGTGAGGAATGCTACTCAGACCAACGCGACGCCGCTGTGACGCTTGTCGTGGTTTGGCCGATCTACTGACAGCAGCGAATCCTGCGTATAAGACCGCCCTATGTCAATGGCAAATAAGGGAAAACCGAGTGCGGCAGCGGGGTGGCGGCAGCACTGTTTTGACACGTTCTACATAAGTCCATGACGGGCTTAACAAATGCTCGGCTCAGCGGTTCTCCCCGCTCCCCGGAGTCAGTTATCCGGGCCGAGCCGGTAGTCCTGCAGGTTCTCGGGCAGGAAGCCTCCCCGGGCATAGACCTCAAGGTAATGCAGCCGGCCATCCCGCAGGAACAGGTCACAACCGGCGCCGTCCATGAGCTCCGGCGCGTCCAGTCGTGCGGACACCGGTCGCACGCCTTGTGCCACCGCCGCCGCACCGGCGTTCGGCTCGAAGTACACGAACAAGCCGGTGCGGGTGTAGTCGCGCCGGCTGACTTCAGCCTGCTGGATCTGTTGCGTCAGCGCAGCGTCACCGGTCTGCGCCGCAATGTAGTCGAGAATATCTTTGTCGGGCTGTTGTTCAATCATGCCTGCGGCCTTCAGGTGGTGACTTCGTAGAAAATCCGGCGCGCGGTGTCGGCGCCGATCATTTTGGCGATCATGCCCTGCGCCTTGTCCTGCGTGCGGATGTCGTCGACCCACTGATCCTGAAATGCCTGCACCTGCGCCAGGCGTTCCGGATCAGTCACCGGCTGCGACTCCGCAACCTGCGCTGCGTAGTAGTCGAGATACTCGAAGCAACAATCACTGACATCCTCAAGCCGGTCCCGCTTGAACAGCCCGTAAATCGTGCAGTCGTTGCGGTATTTCTTCATCCACTCGGGATAGCGGTCATTGCTGTCGAAAGGTTCGTAGCGCCCGAGTATCCCGGTCAGCGGATCGACCCACTTCGCCCGGTACTCATCATCATCAAACGGGCAACAGACATTGAGATGCGCGATCACCTTGCGCTTGGTGACCATACAAAAAAAGATAAACACCGGAATGTCGTACTCCGGGCGCGGGTAGAAAATCGAATTGAGCTGCTCGATCGGCGGAATCCTGACCCGGAAACGCATGCCGAACAATTTTCGGAAGTGCGGCGACGTCCAGTTGTAGTGATTCGCCCGCAGTACCTTCAAAAACGATTTGGGCTCAGCCAGTTCCGGCGGCACAGCCACCTCGTCAAGCGGGCCGATGGCGCGCATCCGGTCAATAATTGCGTCCAGTCTCTGATCCTGATCCATCTTGTTCCTGTCGTTGTTCGCGACGGTTATTGGCAGCGGGCCGGCGGCTGCAGTTGCAGCCATGAACGGGTGCCCGGCACATCTGTCACGGCAAAGCCGGCCTCGATCTCCGCTGTCAGTTTATTAGTAACGACCGGTCGTTCGCACATCACAGCCGACACGTAGTCGAAATAGTCACTCACAATGCCGTGTTCGTAGTGGCGCGCCGTGCGTGCCGGCAGCAGCAGGCTAACATCACCGCGCGCCTGATCCACGACCTGTGCGTAGCGGAGGGCCGTAAATTCGTTCCAGCGGGCGATGACGACTGCATTGTCGGGCCAGGCTGCCAACGCGTCATCGACGTAGGTCTGCACCGCGGCACTCTGCGCGAAATTGCGCCGCTCCTGCCACTGCAGCAACAACGCAGCGGCGGCGAACACGGCCAGCGCTGCAGCGGGAGCGACTCCCTGCAGCGACAGCGGGATCGCACCGGACCACCTTTCTGCGATATCGGCGACACCGAGCGCCAGCCAGACCGCACACAACAGATAGACGGGGCCGATCATGACAAAGTAGTCGCCGGAGCCGAACAGCGTGAAGTACCCGAACCAGATGACGACGGTACCCGTCAGCGCAGTAGCGAATCGGCGCGTTGCCCGCCACATGCGCCACCAGCCGAGCGCAATAAACGGTAAGCCTACGAAGACAAAGTTGCCGGCGACGATCGCAAGGTGCTCGGCGACCCGGCTCATATAGAACGCACCCCCGGATGCCACACGGGCCTGATGCTCCGCGCCGGTCATGTACAGCCACAGACCCCCGGCGCTCAGCGGCAAATGCTCACTGAGCGGCGGCAGGCGCAGCGCCAGCCAGACGTTGGCGGCGGCCACCAGCGCGATGGCACCGAGCATCAACAAACCGCACAGCAGCGCCGTGCTCAGCTTGCGCGATACGGCCAGCACCAGCAGTAACAGCACGGGCAGCAACAATGCGTTGGCAAAATGCGCGCCGAGCGCCAGGCCGAGCAACACCATCGCTGTCAGCGGCAGCCCGCCGCCATCGCCCGCTTCCCAGCGGCGCAGTGCGAGTAACGCACCGCTCACCAACAGCAGGCTGGGTGCGTATAACTCGGTAATCACTGCGTTGATCCAGATCGGCGGCAGCAGCGCGAACACCAGCCCGCCGGCGGCTGCCAGCCACGGGCGCGCGACCCATTCGCTGATCAGCAGCACAACCAGCCCGGCGGTCAGTGCGGCGCAAACCACGCTGAGCCAGGTGGTTGCCGCTGCGGGCGTGCTTGCAACATAAGTCAGCCAGTGCCCGATGATCGTGTGCAGCGGTGCACCGGTCGCGTGCGTGCCGCCGAGCTGTGCGGCACGCAGCGCCAGTTCCGCAGAGTCATGCATGCCGGGCGCAGTGTTTGCGGTAAACGCGTATACGCAGAACGCTGTAAAAGCGGTGATAGTCGCTGTTAACAGCGGCGATGCAGCGTTAGTCTGACGACCTGATGCGCTGCCGGATAATCTGTTGCCACTGCCGGAAACCATGGTGGGGAGCCTACCACGGCCAATCCGTCGAATAAGCTCGGGTTAGAATCCGTCCGAACACGATGACACAACAAGAATGCTCAAACGAATCATTGCCAAACTGAAACGCATGTATCGCTGGTGCAGCGACCGGCAGGGTTATTTCGGCGGCCGGCTGTTCGGCCTGCGCGTGCCTGTGTTTCCGCTGATGCATTTACCGGACGGCTTTACCGTGCATCAGGTGGGTGACACCGGCCTCAGCCTGATCGAAAACTTCTGTACCGAAGATGAGGCGCAGCATCTGATTAACGTGGCCCGCACCAAGCTACGACGCAGCCGCATCACGATCGGTGACAAACAGGTACAGGACGACTACCGCACTTCACAGACCGCGATTGTGTACGACCGCTTCACGCAGGATAAGGTCGTGATTCCGCTGCTGCACCGGGCGGGCATGCTGTTCGGCCTGCCGGCTGCGAATGTCGAGACCGTATTCGTTACGCGCTACGGCGAAAACGAATACTACAAGCCACACCAGGATTTTTACCCGGGCTTTGACGGCGACCGGCTGTACACCGTGCTGATTTACCTGAACGATCTGGAAGAACATCAGGGCGGCAGCACCGTGTTCGAGAAACTGAACATCGGCGTGCGGCCGAAACTCGGGCGCGCGGTGGTCTGGACCAACACCAACCCGGACGGCTCGCACCATGAGGAAACCACCCATGAAGCGCTGCCGGTTACCAACGGCGGCGAAAAATGGGCCATCCAGTTGTGGTTCCGCGCGTACGAAATGATCGAAGTGCCGCACGGCATAATCGACGCACCGCAGTCGCAGCCGGGCAGGCCTCTTACGGGCCGCGAAGACATTCCCGCCGGCGCCTGGGTAGTCGGCGAAGTCGAGCCGGGAAGCGTCTACGCCAAGGCGTTCAGCGGCTGACATGATGAACCTGTTGCGCAAAATTCGTCGCCGTCTGCAGCTGCTCTGGTACCGCCGCAATTACTATTGGTCGAAAATCAGCCGGCCTGACATACCGCTCTGCCCGCTGCCCTATCTGCCGTCGGGCCTGAGCGTGCACAAGGTCGGCGACACCGGCCTGCGGGTGGTCGACAATTTCGTCACGCACGAAGAAGCGCAGTATTTGATCAACACCGCACGCGAACAACTGTCACGCAGCACCGTTGTGAAAGACGGCAAAGCGATCAAAGAAAGCGGTCGCACCTCGTCGCACTCGGTGGTGTTTCACCGCAACTATCAGGACCCGAAAGTACTGCCGATTATTCAGCGCGGTGCTGCGCTCGCCGGTGTGCCGGTCGAGAATGCTGAACAGATTTACGTGAGCCGCTACGGCCCCGGCGAGCTGTATCACGGCCACTATGACGTGGCGGGTGATTTTCTTACCAGCCACCGGCTGTGCACGATGCTCGTCTACCTCAATGATCTGGAAGAGGATCAGGGCGGCGCTACCTACTTCCGCGACCTGAATGTCGCCGTGAAGCCCAAAGCCGGTCGCGCCGTTTGCTGGACCAACACCAACCCCGACGGCAGCATGCACCGCGAAACGCTGCATGCCGCGCTGCCGCCGGTTGGCGAAGGCACCGAGAAATGGGTTATCCAGCTCTGGTTCCGCCCTTACTGGATGCACGACATCGGCCCTGAACTCGAGCCGCTGCAAACACGCACGGGCGTTGCGCTGTCGGGCAACGAACCACTACCGCCGGGCGTGTTTCACCCCGGCTAAGCGATGCTCCTCGGGCGTCAGTAGATGTAAGTCGTTGCTGACTGGAAGGAACTGCCGAAGCTGTTTATTGCCAGCCGGTCGCCGCTATCGGCGAAATCCACATCCCAGCCAAACAGAATCCCGGGCGCGTTGTTTGGCGCCTTGATATACGACTGCTGGCGCCAGCCGCTGCCGTCGCGAATAAACAGATACGCCGCACCCGAGCCGATAAACGAATCGAGGTCATCACTCGGATTAATGCCGGACTGCACGCCACCCTCGCGTATGGAAGAGACAATGACGCGGGTTTCCGCGCCGTTCTCGGCCACCGCGATGACCGTGCCGAACTCATCGACCGGATCCGCATTGGCCGCCTTCAGGTAGGCCGTTTGCGCCCAGGTGCCGCCACTTTCCTCAAACACATAGGCCGCGCCCAGATTGCGGTCAACGCCTTCGT
The DNA here is from genome assembly GCA_013001905.1 of Gammaproteobacteria bacterium. Classification (GTDB taxonomy): domain Bacteria; phylum Pseudomonadota; class Gammaproteobacteria; order Steroidobacterales. Next base: position 7,762 of record JABDLC010000036.1, read on the forward strand.
CATTCGTCTGGCTGCCGTTAATGATGCGCGTGCGGCTGTCTTCCTGCGGGGCGCCGACGACCAGCAGGTCGCCCGCGCCATTGAGCGCGACCGAAAAGCCGAACTCATCGCGAGCGTCCGGGCTGGACGCTTTCAGATATGCCTGTTCGCTCCACGCTGAACCGCTGCGCTCAAATACGTACGCCGCGCCGGAGTTAGTGCTGCCGTTGTTGAATGCGTCGCCGCCGACGCCGCTTGCCGACGACGACTCACGGATCGCGCCGACAACCAGCCGGTTGCCGTCATCACTGAGCGCCAGTGACGAGCCGAACGCATCGTTGAGATCTGTATTCGAGGGTTTTACGTAGGCTTCCTGCATCCACGTGCCGCCCATATTACGGAACACATAAACCGCACCGGAGTTTTCAGCACTGTTGTCAGCGCCGTCACCGTCGATGCCCATCGCATTACTGTCTTCGCCGAAGGACGAGACCGCCACGGTCAGTCCGTCGCCGGAGATCGCCACCACGCTGCCGAACTGGTCGCCGTCGAGCGATTCATCATCGGGCGTGTCATCACCGTCGGTGTTCTGCGGCTTGAGGAAAGCCACTTCATTCCAGACCGGCTCCGTGCCGGTGTCATCGCGCGTCAGTATGTAGGCGGCACCCGAATTCACTTCGTCGTCGTTGTCACCGCCATTGTCGATAGCCGCACCATTTTGCGCGCCCACGACATTACTGTCTTCACTGTTGGCTGCTACAACAATGGTGTTACCGTCATCGCTGATTGCCACATCCACACCGAACGCATCGGTTTCACCGATGTTGGACGCTTTGATCAGGGCTTCCTGCTGCCATACCCCATCGTCGTCCAGCGCAAAAATCGAGGTCGAGCCCGCCAGCACAATCGTTTCGGTCAGAGTTTCCGGGATCTCGTCGCCTTCGAGGTCTTCGCTGTATTCACAGAAATCATCGACTTCATCGGCCGGCACGGGAAACAACTCCTCGCACTCAAACTGACTGGTTATGGGCGAGCCGACAACCACCCGATCCACGTTGTCCGCATAGGCCGACACAACGCCGGCATTCACGAGCGGCGTCACAAACAGCGTCGACAGGTTACGCACCACCTGCTGGCCCAGCTCGGTGCAGACGGTATCAATACAACTGTCCACCCGGAAGCGCACGTTGTTCCAGTCAAGCAGATGCGCCTTCAGCGGAAACACGTACACACAGCTACCGTAACGATCTGCAGTTGCCAACGTGCAGCGATAGTCATCGGTCTCTGTGTCAGCGAGCAAGTCACCACCCTGCTGCACGAACTCAAACATCCCGTCGCCGTCAGCGTCACCATCGAAGTCGGCGAAAAAGCGGTAACTGGTTTCATCGACGCTCGTCGTCCAGCCGAAAACTAATTCCGCAAAACCGTTCGATGACGCCATGATGACGGCAAGCTTCTCTTCCCAGACGCCGTCATTGAGTGCCTCAATCTGGAACCCGGCCATTTCGCGGCTCAGCAGCTGCAACGGAATCTCGACCTGCAGCGTGCACAACCCCGGGACGTCCGCGGTATCTGGATCTTGGTCGGTCGTCGCGAGTGTGCAGGTATACGTCTCGGTTTCGGTGTCGGCCAGCAGATTCGGCCCTTCCTGCACAAACTCGAATTCGCCGTCGTCGTCACTGTCACCGTCGAAGTCGATCAGCAAGCGATATTCGGTTTCGCCCACCAGCGTTTCCCAGGTGAACGTCGTTGCGGGCGACACCAGCTGCACCTCAGAGTCAGCAAAACTCTCGGCCAGCTCGAAATCGGGGTCGGTATCGCCACCGCAGCCTGCGAGCACAGCGGCCAGCGCGACGGCAAAATGCGTTAAAAAAACCGGTCGCATATATAGAAGTATCCTGTCAGGGAAAAAGCGGGCGCCTATTCTAACCGGAGCTCAGGCCCCAGCACACGGGCGTGTGTGTGCGGCTGTCCTGCGAGTATTATTGCGCTCATGACTTCTGACAACACGTCGCAGAGCCGGTTCCCCCGTGCGATACGCAGTTTCGTGAAGCGCCAGGGGCGCATGACGACCGGCCAGCGGCGGGCGCTTGATGAACACTGGGCTGAGGTCGGTGTCGACTTTTCAGACACTGCACTCGATCTGACCTCGGTATTTGGCCGTGAGGCCCCCGTGATCCTCGAAATCGGCTTTGGCAACGGCGACAACCTCGCCGATCTGGCAGAGCAAAATCCGCAGCAGAATTTCCTCGGCATCGAGGTGCACGAGCCGGGCGTCGGCGCATGCATCATGAAAGCGATCGACCGCGAGCTCGACAATGTGCGGGTGATGCGTCATGACGCGGTAGAAGTATTGCGCGAATCAATCCCCGGTCAGTCACTCAGCCGGGTCAATCTGTTTTTTCCCGATCCGTGGCACAAGAAACGCCATCACAAACGCCGCATAGTGCAGCCTGACTTCGTCAGGCTGCTCGCTGAAAAATTGCAGCCCGGCGGGGTTTTTCATGTCGCGACCGACTGGCCGAATTATGCGGAGCATATCGCCGCAATAATGACGGCAAGTGATCAGTTTGCAGCGCTCGAGCAATGCCCTGATGATCGCAGCGTGTCGCGTTTCGACACGCGCGGCCAAAAGCTCGGTCATGAAAACTGGGAACGGGCCTGGGTACGGATTTAAGGTACGTAAACGATAAGCCAGCTCAGCGCCGTGAATTTTCTTGCGCCGTTGGCGCCATGACGACGACCGCGTCACCCTCAACCCGGCATTCCAGTGCTCGCAATGCATCACCGGCACACGGGCCGCCGGTGCAGACGCCGGTATCCGGGGCGAAGAGCGCGCCGTGTGAAGAGCAAATGAGCTGCGTGTAGTCCGGCGTAAAAAAACCGGTGGGCACGAGATTCAGCGAGTGCCCTGCGTGCGGACAGACATTCTCGTAGGCACGCACTTCACCCTGCCAGCGCACCACCACACCCCGAAA
>JABDLC010000069.1 GCA_013001905.1 Gammaproteobacteria bacterium
TACCCTACGCTTACAGCCACATCAGGGTCGAAAAGCAAGGCGCATTGCCTGTCTCGGTTCAAGTCCTCTCCTGGGCACCAAATGAATCTAGGCCCCCGTTCCGGGGGCCTATTCATTATGATGTGCAGAAACGCCTTCCTCCAGGGTGCCTTCGTCGCCCCAAATGGCTTCCCCGAAAGTACCTCGTAGTCGCTGGCAGCCAAGGTCAACCTACATCGAAGAATCACATCAGGCCACTAAGGTCAGTCGCAGTGGTTGACTGGGTTCAAGTCCTCTCCTGGGCACCAAATGAATTTAGGCCCCCATCCGGGGGCCTATTCATTGGACCCTGTTGGCGACGCATCCAGCAACGGCGATTTCGAGCCACGCGGATGATACAGGCAGTTCGTCTAGCCGGCGCCTGCTTCGACGTGCCGCTTCACCGCATTTCCCCGAGCCGATTGCAGGCCCGTGGTGTCCACGTGGATAAGGAAACAGGTATGGCTGCCCTTTTCGAGACGCACGGTGATCTCTCCGTCGGCGCCGGGCTCCTCCCCCACTTGCTGACCGTCGCAGAACAGCCTCGTGTACTTAATTTCCTCAAGTGGCAGTGGTGTGCCATCTTCACGTTCGGTCGCACGCTGGTAGGCAAAGGTGACGCTGACGGTATTGGCATATTTCAGCGTGTAGACGATACCGACGGTCGCGAGGACCGTAACGAGAGCAATCAGCATCACAACCGGGGTGAGTCTCAATGCTAATCCCGTGGCCGGCTTGCGGCGGTGGATCGTTTTACGAAGACGGAATTGACTGTTTTGCTCCCACAACGATGGCTCGAATTATCGAACACGACGGCAATTTTGTCGATTCGGGCGGCGCCACCTGCGCGGGCCTGCCGCCCGGCACGCGTACAGGACCTCTGCCCCGCCGTCCTTGAGAACCCCCCGTCATGAGGCCTGCTCTGCGCCGAATTCAATGTGCGCGCGGGTTCGAGCCCGAACAGCGCGCGGTTTTTCGGTCGAAGATACTAATAATCAGTTGATTACGGCATTAAGCTGATTCAAAATCGAGGGGCTGAACCTGAACGGCCAGGCGCATCTTCGACGTGGAAGCGGCGCCGCAGCGATGGCCAAAATAAAAATCAATAACTCAAGGGCGGCAAGACAATGGTAGAAAACGAGCGAATCTCAGAGCATTTCACGCGCGGCACGCGCGAGGACCCGTCCCGCAACAGCGGCGACGACGCGTCATCCGGAGAGCGTCAAAGAGGCCAGGAAGCCATGGCCATCCGCGAGACATTGGCCTTGCGTACGGCGGAAATTAAGGCGGCGACCCGCAAGCTTCGTGAGCAATCGGCGGTCATGCGCCGCCGCGGTGCGGAAATCGATCGGCTGCGTCAGGCGATCACCAGGCTTGAGGCGGAAAACACGAAACTCGCCGAAACCCGGCAGGAAGCCCTTGAGGCGAAGCAGGCTGAACTGTTAAACCTCCTGGCTGCGTACGATCAGTTCGAACAGGAGTCCGATGCGTTGCTCGATGAACTCTCGCAGAAAAACGAGAGACTGCGAGCGGAATGCAAAGTACAGAACAAGCTATCAGTGCTCTGACCGCGCCAATAACAGGTACAGAGCAGCCGCGATCCCCGAGACGCCGAAGCGCATCGTCATGACGACGATCCTGTACCTGGCAGCTACCATTGGCGAAACGCCGGACAGGATCTGCCCCGTCATCATGCCGGGTTAAGTCAGGATACCGATGACGATCAGTGCCGGGAGGAAGGCCAGGATCAGCCCTGGCGTCGTAATTTCTCGGACAGCAACTTCCATGTCGAAAAACGAGTGTTTTCGCGGCGGCTACGCGGTTTCTTGCTGCCGCTGCTCTTCGATCTGCTGTTGCACCTGGCTGAAAAGCTCATCGCGAAGACCCGCAATATGGAACAACTCGACCACCGTAAAAAAAGGCGCGGCAAGATTCGCCTGGATCGGGTGTTTGACCAGCACCGGCACCGACTTCTCAACCGCATGGCCGACAAACTGCGCGGCGTAACCGCCAAAGAATGCGGCGGCGGCGATGACCCAGCCCGTATTGCCCGGATAAGCGCCGAGTTTTGCAGCCAGCAGGGCGAGCAGCAGTCCACCGACCAGGTAAGCAACGGCAAACATCACATCGAGCGTCAGATAAAAAACAAACACCGCAACAACCAGCACCTCTGCAAGACTGAACTGGACCCCTTTGATCGCAAACGTCACCCACGTCAGCGGTATCAAAACACCGAGCATGATGGTGGGAATGCCGATCAGGTGAACCAGCACATTGAAGGGATGCTGATGCGCGGCCGCATAACCGGTAAGCATCTCCATCAGTTTGCCATTCGCTTTCATTCCCGACTCCCGGCAGCGCAGTGGCCAGAATTTAGCACGAATCGCTGTGCCAGCGTCGCGCCGCTGATTGCGGGCCAAACAACAGCCAGCCAGCGTGCAACACCGTGCGGCCCGCGAACGGCTGCGGCCTCTAGGCGGTCCGGCGCAATTTTCATTCTGCAAGCGGAAAAAACGTGCTATAAATATGTGAAGGCGTTCCCAGATGCGCCAGTAAAAAAAATGACCTCAGGAACTCCCAGTTGAAAGAGCTGCTTCTCGTTTTGGTATTTCTTGCAGCCGTCGCGTGGCTAATCGCCCGCGTACGCGACGGTAAGAATGACGCGCAAGCGTCCCGGGCAAAGCCACCGAGTCGTAGCTCCAGGTACCATGCCGTCTCGGTCAAGTATTCCAGCACCGCCTGCGATGCGGCGAAAGCGATGACCGGGCTTCGTGTGCTGTCGGCTGATGCGCCGCGCTTGCCGCTGCCCGAATGCAACGCGGAGGAGTGCCGTTGCGGCTTTGCCCATCACGATGACCGCAGGAGCGGCGAAGACCGCCGCAACCCCTACGGGTCGCGATCGGCGTACGGGGCAATGGCCGGGAGTATCAGGACCGAGCGACGCGGCCGAAAAGACCGCCGCCAGCGCGTGGCCGCGAGCTATTGAGCGTGTTCCTCGACTAGTAGCCCAGATCTACAACGACAACCTGGTAGCTTTCCAGCTCGATCTGCGCTCTCGCACGCTGTTCGTACAAGTCCTTGATTTCAGACTCAATCTGCCCTGTTCTCTCCGACAGGTCCTTGAGTTCCTGCAGCAACACGATTCTGTCGCGGGTCTCGGTCTCGCCGCTGATCAGCGCGGCCTCTTTGCTACGCATATCAGCCTTGATGCGCTCAAGCTCCCGCTCTCTCGAATTGATGCTCGAAGACGCACGATTGACATCGCTCTGTAGCGAGTAGAGTCGGTAGCCGGCATTGTACGCATCCAGAAAGTCCGCTTCGAGATTGGCGCTGCAAACACCGTTGTAACTGCCGCCGTTTGAGCCGATATCAAACCCTCGACCCGGCTGGCAATATTCCACCAGGCCCTGTTTGCGGCCACTGCGGTACGCAGCAAAATCCGGCGCAATGCCGTGCTTGGCACAAGCTTTGCGGTGTTGGCCTATGCGATCCGTGGTGTATCCCCGCGCACCATCCTCGTAACCGATGGTCATCCAGTCGCCACTTGCGCACTCGTCCCCACTCATCGAGGCACATCCGCTGATGCCGGCCAGGACCAGCGTCATTCCGATCAACTTCCAATTCTGCTTCATGGCGTGCTCCCTCTCCTCACGGCCCAATGACGTCGATTACGACACTACCGCCAGACCCGGCGGTTTGGCGTGATGACACTCACAAATACACCGCTGTCGCTGAATAAACACTGAAAATCGCGCCAGGGCACTACCCGGGCGCGACCCCGGTGAGACCTGTGTCACAGTCTGTGACGCTGGCGGCGGCTACCCTCAGCAACTGCAGGGACGAGCGGGTTTGTCACAATGGATATCGAGGCGATCAACGGCGCCGGCATGGTTGCACTGGGCTGTACGCTCGTTTATCTCCTCGTTGCCAAGTCCTGGGGTGCCATTTTCCGCGTGCTCGGCAACGGGGCGAGCTTTCCCGACACCATCATGCACGAGGCGGCACAGCGGCTGCGTGACGAACTGCAGCGACTCTCTGCGTCGCAATCCATCTACCTCGGTGGCTTGCTGGTCTTCGCCATGCTGTTTCTAGCCGCGAATACCCTGGAAGCCAGGCGCTTGTTCGCAGGTTATCCCGACTGGCAGCTGCACCTGCAATTTCTATTTCTTTTGCTGGCGACCACTTTCATCCTCTGTGAGCTGGGTGTCACGATCGTCAGAAAGCGAAGACTTCGTTTCAGGGCACTGGCAAACATCGCCGTAGGTCATCGATTGCAGCAAATTTCCAGTGCTTCGACCCAGGTATTTCACGATGTCGAAACCACCGCAGGCGTCATTGACCACGTGGTGATCTCGCGCACCGGCCTTTACGCTGTGAACGTGGTCTGCCGTCGAGCGTCCGGCGCCGCTACGGTCAGCGTGGAAAACGATGCCCTGGTGTTTTCCGATGCAGCACCAAAGCGGCCGATCAACGACCTTGTTGCGATGATCAGGGCCCTCGAGCAGGATTTCGAGGCGCTGCTGGGCTACAAAGTACGCATCCGCTCGGTGGTGGCGGTGCCTGGATGGGAAGCGACATCACAGGCCGCCGCCGGTCACCTGCTCGTCAATGAAAAAAATGTAACGATGCTAACGGGCTGGAAAACCCATGCCGATCAACTCATGCACGACGACGTCGATCGTCTGCAGCAGGCAATGACGTCTCGTTGCCTGCGTGCGACGGCAGGCACGCGCTAGCCCGCGTGGCTCTTCGCCGCCTCGGCGAGCTGCTTTTCTGCTTCTTTGAACTGTCCCGCAGCCCTGACAAGGTAAGTGCTTGCCTCTTCATCATAGCCATCGGCGGATGCGGACCAGACACGATTAATGTAGCGCTCACCCGCGGCGAAACAGCTCATGATATCGGCATAGGCCTGCAGCCCGAAGAGGTGCACCATGCTTTCGCGCGCATCGGCAAAACGGCGCAGGTCAGTCCTGAGCACGAGGTCAATCTTGTCACGCAATTCGCCGCCTTTTTTCGCCGCCCCGGTATTGAGCTCATCCAGGTCGCGGACGATATTCCGGATCGATTCCTTGAGCTCGCCGCGATTTACTTGCAGCACCGTATCCGAGCGCGCGGCGGCAGACGCCTCACGCTTCACGACAAACAGGCCGATAATGGCCGCGGCAGCGGAGGCGCCGAATGTGACCCAGTCAACATGCTGGACATCGAGGGACGTGGCAAAAGCGCCACCCAGAAAACCGGCCGCCAGCAGTAAATAACCCAGTTGTTTCATCGCTTTATCTCTCCCGCGTCAGGCCAGCACGATGATCAGCGCGTTGCCGACGCCGACCAGTGCTTCGCCGATAATCAGGCCGGCCGCGATCGGTATGCCCACCTCCTCGCTCCAGGAACTGCCTTTCACCCGGTTCGAAACTTCTCGGGCGAGCGTTCCCAGCGAATAGGTCAGGACAATGTTGAACGGCAGGTAAAAGCCCAGGCCCACCGTAATGCCGAGCCCACCCATCACCGCCGACAGCAGGCCACCCAGGACTGCGCCGGCCATGTATTTCTCTGTCGGCACGTCGCCACCAAGAATGCCATCGATGGTACTGGCAAGCGCCTGGGCCTGCGGTGCCGGCAATTGCTCGCTACCCAGGCCGTAGGATTCGTTCAACACGAAAATAACGCCGATAACGACAATCGGGCCAAGCCAGGCACCCGCAAACTGGCCGATCTGCTGCTTGCGCGGCGTCGCACCAACCAGGTAACCGGTCTTCAGGTCCAGCATCAGGTCCGTGGCTTGTGACATGGCAACACAGGTTGCCGCACCCACCATCAGGGCCGCGATGATGGAGTCGTTGCGCTCCATGCCATGGGTAACGACAATGAGCAAGGTAATGCCCACAAGCGTCATGCCGGACAGCGGCGACCAGTTGGTACGTCCGATAGCCTCGGAAAGAATGATCCCTGCCATCCAGATCCACAACGTGCCGAGCAGTGCCATGGCAATACCGCGGCCGAGACTGACCGATTCCACAGACGTTACTGCCATAAAGCTCAGCAGAATCACGGCGCCCACAATTGCGAAGTACAGCATCTTGATGGGCATTTCGTCATTTGACGTATCGGACGATACACCGGCCGCTTTCTGCATGGAGCGGATCGCGCTGACGATGAGCGGAAACGCGAGTATCACGCCCATGATCGCTCCGCCTATCAACATGCCGATACCCAGCGGCCGGTAAAGTAACAAACGCAGCGGGCCTGGCGCGCTGATGGTCTCACCGGCTGCGTCGATCGGGAAACTGCCGGTGACCGCAAGCATGGGCGACAGGAACCAGTAGGCGACGAAGCCGCCGATGATGAAGGCGATGCCGCCGCGACCGGCTATGAAGCCGACACCGACCGTCATCAGTGACAGGTACCAGATGCCATTCATATACTCGGGCAGTCCGACGAGTGCGCCGAGATTCCAGTTGTCGACGCCGGTATGGATGGTCAGGAACTGCACAAATGCACTGATAAACGCGGCGATCAGCAGGAAGATTGCTTTCCTGACACCGGCACCCGGTGACTTCAGGATGGTCGCAACCGCGACGCCACCAGGGTACGTCAGCCGTTCATAATCGATCATGTGCTTGCGAAGCGGAATAATGAAGGCGATGCCAAGAAACGCGCCGGCTATGCACCCGAAGGTTAGTAGAACGGGATCGAAGCGGTCACCGAAGCCGAGCAGGAACAAGGCCGGCACGGAAAACATCATGCCCGAAGAGGCGCCATTCACTCCGCTGGCGATGGTCTGCACAATGTTGTTTTCGACGATACTCTTGCGTCGGAACACGCCGCGTAAAATGCCGAAGCCGAGAATAGCGGCCAGCTCGGAGCCCTCAATCGAGAACCCCAGGATCAACGCGGCGTAGCCGATTGCCACCGCAATAATGATGCCGATAAACCAGCCCGTGATCAGCGCGATCCAGGTCAGTTCCGGATACGGTCGGGTGAGTGTCGCTGGCGATTGCTTCACCGCGTGCCCTCTTGTTGTTATTTTCGCGTCAGATTACCACAGCGGCTGCAACCTTGCCGCCAGTTGGTCCTTCACCATGACCTCATTGAATTCGTCGGCGAGTTCGGCGCATGCCGCCACGCACGCTCGCCACGCCGTTACCCGTTCGTCCGGCGAGTAGTTCGCAAAATCACTGCGATCCGGGATCTTCGCGTGCGGCAGTTTGCGCACGAATTCCGCTGACGGACTAATCAGCACCGTACGATCCACGTTGCCCGGGTGCGGCTTGCGCCACGGCAGCTTTTTGTCAAACCAGCCCGGCACGATCCGGTCGTAAAAGTGTGGAAAAAGAGTCAGCTTTTCCTCGGCACTGTGCGGCAGGTCAAGATGGTAGTCGATCACTCCGCCGTCACGGTACATACCCGGCGCTGCTCCCGGAATGTCGCGGACACCGGACAATACGAGTGGAATGGAGCCGGTCGCCAGGACGGCATCGGCGAGATTCAGAGCGGACAACCCGATGCGTTGCAATGGGAAACCCTGCAGTTCGAAAAACGGCGGTGCGTCTCGGCTGTCGTAAAACAACGCGCGTTCAAAAAACAGACCCAGCGATTTGCGACTCATCGTATTCATCAGGGCGGCACTGATCAGTCCTGCCGCGAGCAGCCCGCGATTCTCGGTGGCCGTTATGTGGCGACTCCGCACCGCCATAATGTGCGTGCGAAACAGTGCGCTGCTCAAGATCTCGTCAACACCGGTCTCGCCAAGAACAATTGCCAGGATTTCGCGGCTCTTCTCCGTAATCTCATGGATGTCGGGCCGGGCACTGTAACTTTGCGCGAGGTAGGCGTTCTCGAAACGCTGGATCGCGGCCAGCGGATCGTCTTGTGCATAACAGGCGAATCGCCATGAACCGATGGACGAACCGATGAGGTGAATCGGCCCGCGCATGCGTGGAACCAGGTTGCACAGAATGGCGCGATCGAGCTGACTCAGTACCAGCCATTTGGCACCGCCGGACGCGCCCGCAATGGTGCCAATCGATGCCGCGTCGAAGCCGTCCTTGCGGATCGACTGCAGGGCGCCCTTGCCGGCCCGGAATGTCAATGAGTGCGTTGCCACAACGATCAGGATTTGTTTGAAAGTGGTGGGGAATCGCCCGGCCGAGGTGCGCCGCTACTCGAAGGGATGGGTCTTGATGATCGTTTGCTCGCGATCCGGGCCGGTGGAGATGATATCCACGGGTACGCCGGCCAGCGCCTCGATGCGCGCCAGGTAATCGCGCGCTTTCTGCGGCAGATCATCGAATTCCGTGATACCGACGGTCGACTCCTGCCAACCCGGCCACTCTTCGTAGACCGGCTTGCATTCCGCGAACCGATCGACAACGACCGGGACACCCGCGATCGGCTTACCGTCAATCGCGTAGCCCGCACAGATCTGAATGGTCTCCAGTTCATCGAGTACGTCCAGCTTGGTGACGCACAAGCCCGAGACACTGCTGTTGACAATGGAGCGGCGCAGCGCGACGGCGTCGAACCAGCCACAGCGCCGGGGGCGACCCGTGGTCGCGCCAAACTCGGCACCGACCCTGGCCAGGTGCGCGCCCTGGTCGTCGAACAGTTCTGTGGGGAACGGCCCTGCGCCCACCCGCGTTGTATACGCTTTGACGATGCCAAGTATGTAATCAAGATCCCGCGGCCCAAGACCCGTGCCAGTGCTGGCTGCTGCGGCTACCGTATTGGATGATGTGACGAACGGGTAAGTGCCGTGATCAATATCCAGAAAACTCCCCTGCGCGCCTTCGAATAGAATGCTCTCA
>JABDLC010000072.1 GCA_013001905.1 Gammaproteobacteria bacterium
CGGTTGCGAACGCAGCGTAGCCCTCCTGCAGCAGCTTGGTCAGCAGCGGGTGCTCCGGGTGCCAGGTCTGCAGCCAGACTTCGCCCGGCTTGTCGCCGCGCCCGGCACGGCCGGCCACCTGCAGTACCGACTGGGCCAGCCGTTCGCCGCTGCGGAAGTCGGTGCCGAACAGGCCCTGATCGGAATCGACCACGGCCACGCAGGTGACGTCCGGGAAGTCATGGCCTTTGGTCAGCATCTGCGTGCCGAGCACGATGCGCGCCTCGCGATCACGCACCTGCGCAAGCCGGCGTTCGAGTTCGCCGCGTTTGCGGGTGGTGTCGCGATCGATGCGCACCAGCGGGTAGTCCGGAAACGCATCGGTCAGTGTCTGCTCGAGTTTTTCCGTGCCCTGACCGACGGGTACCAGTTCACTGCTGCATTCGTCGCACTCGGTCAGCGCGCGCCGCTCGTGGCCGCAGTGATGACAGACCAGCTTGTTACGCCGCTGATGCCAGACGAGACGCGCGTCGCAGCGGTCGCACTCCACGGTGGTGCCACAGGTCGGGCACAGCAGCGTCGGCGCAAAGCCGCGCCGGTTCAGGTACACGAGCACCTGGTCGCCGGCTTCCAGATGCGTGCGCATCGCCGCGAGCAGCGGCTGACTGAGCCCTTCGTTCAGCAGCGGGTATTTGCGCAGATCAACAATCCGTACTTCCGGTTGCTCGGCATTGCCCGCGCGCTGCGGCAGTTGCAGGTGCCGGTAACGGCCTTCACGGGCGTTGTGCAGTGATTCCAGCGCCGGTGTGGCCGAGCCGAGCAATACGGGAATGTTCAGCTGATGCGCGCGCCACACGGCGAGATCGCGCGCCGAGTAACGAAACCCGTCCTGCTGCTTAAACGAACCGTCGTGCTCTTCATCGACGATGATGAGGCCCGGTCGCGGCAGCGGCGCAAAAATCGCCGAGCGGGTACCGATGATCACGTCCGCCTCACCGCTGTGTGCGCGCAACCAGTTGTTGAGGCGTTGCGTATCCGTGAGGCCCGAGTGCAGCACGGCAATGCGGTTGCCAAGGCGTTGCGCGAACCGGTCCAGCAACTGCGGCGTCAGCCCGATCTCCGGCACCAGCACGAGCGACTGCCGCCTGGCTGCTATCTGTTTGGCAATGAGATGCAGGTACACCTCGGTTTTGCCGCTGCCGGTCACGCCTTCGAGCAGGCAGGGGTGAAAGCCGTCGTCGGGCACGCCGGCCACAGCCGCCTGCTGCGCGTCACTGAGTTGCGGCGGTGTATCGCGTTCGGTTTCGGGCCGTTGCACCTCAGTTTCTGTGCACTCGACCCAGCCTTTCTCGATGAAGGTCTGCATGGTCTTGCGCCACCCCGAATTCAGTTCGCGCAGTTCGGCCGCACTTCGTGCACCACCCGCCAGCGTGCGCACAAACGCCGCCTGCACCGGCGCGCGTTTTTCCAGTGCCGCGACATCCACGGCTTTGCCCGCATCGGTCAGTGACCACGAGTACTCGCGTTCCGGTTCCGGTGTATTACCCTGGCGGAGCGCGACCGGCAGCGCGGCAGCAAACACTTCGCCCGGCGGGCACTGGTAATAGCCTGCCGCCCACGACAGCATGTCGACCAAAGCCGGGTCGAACAGCGCATCCTGATCCGGTACTTCAAGCGCCGGCTTGAGTTTATTCAGGGGCCATTCGCTGTCGTGACCGACAGCCGCCACGATGCCCACGAGTTTGCGGCGCCCGAACGGCACCCGCACTCGCATGCCCGGGCGCAGATCATCTCTGCCTTTCGGTGCCAGGTAATCAAACAGCTTGTTGACCGGGGTGTTGATCGCCACCCGCAGGATTGTTGGACTGGTTTTATCGGCCGGTTGCGGCATCAGTGCGTCGCTAACTCTTTGTTTATTGTTTCAGTTCTGTAAAGCAGCCCGACATTCGCCGGTTGTCCACAGAATCTGTGGATAACTCTGTGGATTAATCGCGTTATTGCACCCTAAACCCTGCGGTTACATACGGTTTTCATTTTTGGCTAAAAATTGGCCAATCGGCTCTATCCCATACGGGACAAGGGTTTACGAGACTTCCTTAAGACCTGTACAGCGCTGTCAGGGCTAAACCTCAACAATTCTGCAATATTGTGAATAAAAGCAGACGTTACATCTCTTTGACGGCCTGAATCAGCTCGTTGACGGCGGCCTGACCGTCGCCGTAGAGCATGCGCGTATTGTCGAGGAAAAACAGCAGGTTCTCGATGCCGGAGAATCCGGCACCCTGACCACGCTTGATCACGATGCAGTTGGCGGCTTTGTCGGCGTCCAGGATCGGCATGCCGTAGATCGGGCTTGAGGGGTCGCTGCGGGCGACCGGGTTGACGACGTCGTTGGCACCAATAACCAGGGCGACATCAGCGCTCTCGAAGTCAGCGTTGATCTCCTCGGCATCGTAAATCAGATCGTAGGGCACGCCGGCCTCGGCCAGCAGCACGTTCATGTGCCCGGGCATGCGGCCCGCCACCGGGTGGATCGCGAACTTCACATCGACGCCACGATCTTTCAGCAATTGCGTCAGCTCCCACACTTTGTGCTGAGCCTGCGCCACGGCCATGCCGTAGCCGGGAATGATGATCACTTTCTGCGCGAAGGCCATCATCACGCCGACATCGGTGGCCTCAATCGGTTTCATCGTGCCGGTGACACCCTCAGCATCGCCGGCGGCCGATTCGCCGCCGAAGCCGGCGAACAGCACGTTGCCGAGCGAGCGGTTCATCGCTTTCGCCATGAGTTGTGTCAGCAGCGTGCCCGCGGAACCCACCACGGTGCCGGCGATGATCATCGCGGCGTTGTTCAGCACAAAACCTTCGAAGGCAACGGCGAGGCCGGTGAGTGCGTTGTACAGCGAAATCACGACCGGCATGTCAGCACCGCCGATCGGCAGTGTCATGGTGACGCCGAGCACCAGCGCCAGCCCGTAAAACAGGGCGAGTGTCGTCGAGTCGGTCTGCCCCGTGATGATGAACGCGCCGTATGCGGCGATCGCTGCCAGGAATAGCACATTAACGATGTTCTGCCCTCTGAAGCGGAAATCTTTGCGCAGTATGCCCTGCAGTTTGGCGAACGCGATCATGCTGCCCGAGAACGCAACGGAGCCGATGAAGCCGCCGAGTACGGCCAGCACCATAAACACCAGCGAGTGTTCACCACCGCCGAGTAACTCAACGGCGGAGATCGCTGCGGCGGAACCGCCGCCCATGCCGTTGTAGAGCGCGATCATTTGCGGCATGTCGGTCATCGCGACTTTCTTGCCGGTCCACCAGGCCAGCACGCCGCCGATGAAAATCGCCGTGGTCATCAGCATGAAGTTGTGCAGACCGGGGTATGCGAATGTGATCGCCGTGGCGACCACCATGCCGACGCCGGCCCACTTGATGCCGCTCGCTGCCGTGACCGGCGAGCTCATGCGTTTGAGCCCCATGATGAACAGGAACGCAGCCGCGTAATAACTGACCTGAATGGCGAGGCTTAGCGGGTCACCCATAACTAGTTAGCCTCGCCGTCCTTGTTGTTTTTCTTGTCTTTGTCGGAACGCTGGAACATCTCGAGCATCCGTTCCGTGACGACGTAACCGCCGACCGCATTACCGGCGCCCAGTATGACGGCGATAAAGCCGATGGCCTGACCGGCGGTGGTCTCCGCATGACCGAGTGCCACCATCGCGCCGACCAAAACGATGCCGTGCACGAAGTTTGACCCGGACATGAGCGGGGTATGCAGAATCGCCGGCACTTTCGCGATCACTTCGTAACCGGTAAAGGCCGCGAGCATGAAGATATACAGTGCGGCGAATGCACTCAGTTCAATCATGAGTTGCCTCCTTGATTCATGTCGTCCATGGCCTCACGAGTGGCTTCGTGAACAATCTCTCCGTCGCGCGTCAGGCAGGCGCCGGCAAACACTTCGTCATCCCAGTCGATCTGCAGTTCACCCTCGACTATCGCCGGGCTGATGAAATTCAGCAGATTGCGGGAATACATCTCGCTGGCATGCCGCGGCAGCGTGGCAGGCAGATTGACGGGTCCGATGATGGTCACGCCGTTGTGATCCACCGTTTCGCCGGCCTGCGTCAGTTCGCAGTTACCGCCGCTCTCGGCGCCGAGATCGACAATGACGGCGCCCGGCTGCATGTTGCTGACCGTCGCGGCACTGATGATGCGCGGTGCGGGTCGCCCGGGAACCGCCGCCGTGGTGATCACCGCGTCCATCTTGGTGATGCGCTCGGCCAGCGCCGCCTGTTGCTGCTGCTGTTCTTCCGGCGTGAGTTCGCGCGCGTAACCGCCTTCGCCCTCGGCCGACACACCGGTGTCGACAAACTTCGCACCCAGCGATTCGATCTGTTCTTTGGTCGCCGAGCGCACGTCAAAGGCTTCGACCACTGCACCGAGTCGTTTGGCCGTCGCAATCGCCTGCAACCCGGCAACGCCTGCACCGATGATGAGAAAACTGGACGGCCGGATGGTGCCGGCCGCCGTTGTCAGCATCGGAATAAATTTGTCGAGCGCGTCAGCGGCAATGAGCACGGCCCGGTAACCGGCTACAGCGGCCTGTGAGGACAGCGCGTCCATCGACTGCGCGCGCGAGATGCGCGGCACCAGTTCCATCGCGAAGCTGGTGATATTGCGCTCGCACAACTGCTTAAGCATGGCCTGTTGCTTGTAGGCTTGCATGAAGCCGACCACCACGGTGCCGGGCTTCATCGCGGCGATTTCTTCCGCGGTGGGGGGCTGCACCTTAAAGATGATGTCGGACGTCTCGACGATGCCGATGGGGTTTGGGGACAGGCTGGCGCCGTCATAGGCAGTGTCAGGCAGGCGCGCAGCCAGCCCTGCGCCGTTCTCCAGCCTCACGTCAGCCTGCATTTTCAGCAGTTTTCCCAGCACTTCCGGCACCAGCGCGACCCGGGTCTCGCCAGCCGCCGTTTCCTTCAGTACGCCAATGCTCACCGGCATTGCGGCCCTCCTCAGAGTTTTGCCGTATGCCACTGACTATGCCACAGAACCCCGCTTTTGCAGCCCGGGAGCCTGCTAAAAGATTGAAATTTGCGGGCGACTCTGGAATAACTCCAAGTACCGAGGTGAGACAACTCATGTATTCAGACCTGACAAACCTGACCACCGTGGCGATAACACAGGTCGAGCTGAATCAGCAGGTGCTCCGCACAGACGTGTCGGGAATGCCTGTCGAGTGGATCGACTACCGCGATGCGGTTCGGCTCTACCATACCGGGCAGGTAGCCTATACCTGCGGGGAGCCCCTGTACGTCGTGCACGGGGGCATCAACGCGCTGACCGGCGAGCGCAGTGAAGTCGAGGTGAATTCAATCATCGCGACCACCGGCCACAAGGCCGGTCATACCGAGAAGCGCCACAACTACGTACCGCCGCTCAACAACCGCACGCTGTTTCGTCGTGATGCGAACGTGTGCATGTACTGCAGTGTGCGGTTCATGTCGCGTGATCTGACGCGCGACCATATCCGGCCGGTGAGTCAGGGCGGTAAGGATGTGTGGCAAAACGTCGTCACGGCCTGCCGCCGCTGCAACAACCACAAGGGTGGCCGCACGCCTGAGCAGGCCAACATGCAGTTGATCGCCGTGCCTTTCGTGCCGACCTACGCGGAATACATTTACCTCAAGGGCCGCCGCGTACTCACCGATCAGATGAAGTTTCTGCTTGCGCACTTCCCGCGTAAGAGCCCGCTGCACCAGCGACTGCGCTCTGACTTCGGTACTGTGCAGCACAACCTGCATTCGCGCTGACGTGTTGGCGTCGGTGCTGGACACCACCGCGTCAACGGTTAGTATCACTGCATGTTCTATGCGATAGACGCCAGTTACTACGTGTTCCGCGCCTGGTTTTCGATGCCGGACGACATGCGTGACCACGAGGGCTATGCGGTTAACGCGCTGTATGGTTTCACCCGCTTTCTCGGCGACTTTCTCGAACATACGAAACCGGAATACGTTGCGGTGTGTTTCGACACCGCGCTCGAAACCTGTTTCCGCAACGACATCTACCCGGAATACAAAGCCAATCGCGACCCGGCGCCTGAAGAGCTGAAGCATCAGTTTGATCGCTGCCGTGAAATCACGCGCGCGATGGGTTGCCGTGAGTTCGCGTCGCCGCGATTTGAGGCGGATGACATTATCGGCACGCTGGTTACGCGCATGCGTGAGCAGGGCATGCGCTCCACCATTTTGAGTCGCGATAAGGATCTGCTGCAGTTGCTCGATGCCGGTGACGCCATGTGGGATTTCACCGGCGGCAAGAAGACGGCCTATAAAGATGTGCGTGGCAAGTTCGGCGTGACGGCCGAGCAGATGGTGGATTATCTGGCGCTGGCCGGTGACAGCGTCGACAATATACCCGGAGTGCCGGGTGTGGGGCCAAAGACAGCCGCCGCACTGCTCGATCATTTCGGTGACCTCGATAGTCTGTACGACCGGCTCGACGAAGTCTGTGCCGTGAATGTGCGCGGTGCCGCCAAGCTGGGCGCGAAGCTCGACACGCATCGCGACCACGCAATTATTTCCCGCAAGCTGACGCGCATTGCCTGCGATGTGCCGATCGATGCGGTGCCCGCAAATTCCGAGCGCGATACCCTCCGCCGCAGTGCCCCCGACATGGATCAGTTGCACGCGCTGTTCGACAAAGCTGATTTCGGCACCATGCTGCGTCGTCAGGCAGACCGGATTGCCGCCCACACCTGATCCCGGGTATGCATCCGGCACCCCATCCAGAACTGCTCGCCGCCATCGGTCAGGCGACTGATCTCATACTGAATGAAAGCGACTGTCAGCCGGTCGCGGGCGGTGACATCAGCAGCGCGTTCCGCTGCGTCGACCGGCGCAATCGTGCGTGGTTTCTGAAGCTCAACCGTATTGAATTCGCCGATGCCTTTGCCGCCGAGCAGGCCGGGCTCGAGGAGTTGCAGCAGGTTGACGGTATACGGGTGCCGCGCGCGCGCGGCAGCGGTATCACTGACGCGCAGTCGTGGTTATTGCTCGAATGGCTCGATCTGCAACCGCCGGGCACGGCATCAGCAGAGCAGCTTGGTAACGCGCTGGCGGGCATGCATCGTATCACCGCGGAGTGCTGCGGCAACCACCGCGACAACTACATCGGTGCCACACCGCAGTTGAATACCGACACGGCGGACTGGGTCATGTTTTATTGCGCGCAGCGACTGCGCCCGCAACTGCAGCTGGCGGCGCAGAATGGTGCGCCGGCCGATTTCTCGGCAGCCGGTGAAGCATTGCTGTCGGCGCTGCCGGAAAAACTTGCCGGCTACACGCCTGCAGCGTCACTGCTGCACGGCGATCTGTGGAGCGGCAATGTTGCGCAGTTACCGGACGGTTACCCGGCGATCTTTGATCCCGCGGTTTACTACGGTGATCGCGAGACCGATCTGGCGATGACCCGTTTGTTCGGTGGCTTTCCGCCGCAGTTTTACGCGGCCTATGAAGCCGCGTGGCCGCTCGACGACGGGCACGAGTATCGACTGCAGCTCTACCAGCTTTATCATGTGCTGAATCACTACAATTTGTTTGGTGGAGCGTACCTTGCTCAGGCTGCTAGGATGCTCGACACGTTGCTGGTTTAGGGGAAACGCATGTCCGACAATAAAAATATTGAGTCCATCCTCGTTGAACAACGGTTATTCGAACCGCCGGAGAGTTTCACGGCCAACGCGCGACTGAAGCCCGCTGACCTGGCGGCGCTGCATGCGGAAGCCGAGGCTGACTATGAAGGCTACTGGGCCAACCGCGCGCGCGAAGAGCTGGTCTGGGATACCCCTTTTACGACTGTGCTGGATGACAGCAACGCACCGAACTATGCCTGGTTTACCGACGGCGAGCTGAATGTCTCCGCGAATTGCCTCGATGTGCATCTCGCTGCGCGCGGCGACAAAACCGCCATCATTTTCGAAGGCGAGGAAGGCGACCGCCGCACGATTAGCTACCGCGAACTGACGGGCGAGGTCAGTCGTTTTGCCAACGCGCTGAAGGCGCAGGGTATTGAAGCCGGCGACCGCATTGTCATTTACATGCCGATGGTGCCCGAAGCCGTGATCGCTATGCAGGCCTGCGCGCGCATCGGGGCGGTGCACTCGGTCGTGTTCGGCGGCTTTTCCGCGAACGCGTTGCGCGACCGCATCATCGATGCCAGCGCCAGGATGGTGATTACGGCCGACGGCGGTCGTCGCGGCGGTTCTGTGGTTGAGCTTAAGCAGGCAACCGATACCGCACTGGCAGACGGCTGTGACTGCATCGAGTCGGTGATTGTCCTGCGGCGCACCGGTCACGACATCAGCATGACAGATGGCCGCGATGTCTGGTGGCATGACGCGGTCGACGATCAGAGCGACGACTGCCCGGCCACGCCGGTGAACGCCGAGCACCCGCTGTTTCTGCTCTACACGTCGGGCTCTACCGGCAAGCCCAAAGGTATTCAGCATTCGAGCGCCGGCTATTTGCTGCAGGCGAAACTCACCAACAAGTGGGTGTTCGATATTAATGATGACGATGTGTTCTGGTGCACGGCCGACGTCGGCTGGATTACCGGGCACAGCTACGTGGCCTACGGCCCGCTGGCGGCGGGCGCCACCATCGTCATGTATGAGGGCGGTCCGGTGTACCCGGATGCCGGGCGTTTCTGGAAAATGTGTGAAGAGCTGGGCGTGACGATTTTCTACACGGCACCCACCGCTATTCGTGCGCTGATGAAGTTCGGCGACGAGTTTCCGAATAAATACGATCTATCGAAGATCCGTTTACTCGGCACTGTAGGTGAGCCCATCAATCCGGAAGCGTGGATGTGGTATCACACCGTCATCGGTAAAGAGCGCTGCCCGATCGTTGATACGTGGTGGCAAACCGAAACGGGCGGCATCATGATGACGCCGGTTCCCGGCGTCACGGCGACCAAGCCGGGCTCCTGCACTAAAGCACTGCCGGGCATCATGACCGATGTGGTGGATGACCAAGGCAATATCGTTGAGGGCGCTGATGCCGGCGGCTACCTCGTGATTCGCAAACCCTGGCCGTCGATGCTGCGCACGATCTGGGGTGACAACGACCGCTACATTGAAACCTACTGGGAAAAATTTCAGAACCGCTATTACGTGGCGGGCGACAGCGCGCATCGCGATAAAGACGGCTACTTCTGGATCATGGGCCGAATTGACGACGTGGTGAATGTGTCGGGTCACCGGCTCGGCACCATGGAAGTGGAATCCGCGCTCGTGTCGCACGAACGGGTCGTCGAAGCGGCAGTTGTCAGCCGGCCGCACGACATCAAGGGCGAAGCCATCTTTGCCTATGTGGTGTTCCGTGGCGACCGGCCGACCGGTGAGGAGGCCGATGCGCTGACCGCGGAGTTGCGCGACTGGGTCGGCGAGCAGGTCGGCGCCATCGCAAAGCCGGATGACATAAGGTTTACAGACAACCTGCCGAAGACGCGTTCCGGCAAGATCATGCGCCGTTTGTTGCGCGCGATTGCCCGCGGCGAGGAGATCACGCAGGATACGTCAACGCTCGAAAACGAAGCGATACTGGATCAGTTACGTGGTATCGCCTGACCCACTTTGCCCAACCACCTGTTCCTGTAACCGACGAATCTGACGTGACCGACAAATACCTCGGCGAAGACCTGATCTTCATTATCTCGCTGCCGCGTTCCGGATCGACGCTGCTGCAGCGGGTGCTGTCCGGGCATCCGGAAGTCGGCGTGTCGAGCGAGCCGTGGATCCTTTTGCATCAGGCCTACGCGCGTCGCTCGGTCGGCATTCTGGCCGAGTACGATCAGGACTGGTCCGCACTCGGCATCAATGAGTTCATCAAGCATTACACCGATGGCGATGACGCCTACGACGATGGCGTACGAGCCTTCGCACAGGCCATTTACGGCAACGCCAAACGTCAGGCGGGCGTGAGCCGCTTCATTGATAAGACGCCGCGCTATGTTTTGATTCTTGATGATCTGCAGCGCTGGTTCCCGCGCGCGAAGTTTGTGTTTCTGTTGCGCAACCCGCTGTCGGTGTTGTCCTCGGTGGTGAACACGCAGATTCAGCACGACCTGTCGACGCTCGAACGCTTCGCCAATGAGTTACTGCGCGGTCCGGCAGCGATGCTGGATGCGATTGCCGCAATCGAAGCCACGGGTGACGACGCTATAGTCGTGCGCTACGAGGATTTCGTTTCGCATCCGGAGAACGAACTCGAACGGATCTGCCGGCAGATCAGCCTCGACTTCGATCCCACGATGCTCGACTACTCTAAAAACCCGGAAATTAAAGGCGTGATGAAAGACCGCACGGGTGTGCAGCAGCATGACCGGCCAGTGGGCGAGCGACAGCACGGCTGGCGCAAGATGCTCGGTGACGCGCAGCAACTGGAATTCGCGCGCGGTTATCTGACGGCGCTCGGCCCGGACCTCGTGACCCGTTTCGGTTACGACTTTGATGAGCTAAACGATGCCGTGCGCGGAGCGTCCGAGCGGCATCGACCTTCGGGTTATATCTTCCCCTGGAAGGTGGCCATCGTGTCGCCCGATGCCAAGAAAGGGCGCGATCAGCTCGATGTAATGAAGTACCGCAACATCCGCGATCACGGCCCGGTGATGGGGCGCATTCGCACCTACTACCGCTATGTTGTCGGCTTCTGGAAGGCGCTTAGATTTACCTTCGGCCGCGTGGAGTCGGTGCCCGACAAGATGCGCAAACAGGAAGCCGCGCGCAAAGAGGGCGATCGCCCGGTTTTTCGCTAAGCGCGTTTTAAATCAGACTCGGCAAAAACAGCGCGACGGCCGGCATCACAATCAGCAACACCATCAGCAGCAAATCACAAAACAGGTAGGGGAGCGCGGCGAGCGCCACCTGACCCAGCGTCGTGCCCGGCGGCGCGACACCCTGCATTAAAAACAGCAACAGGCCGAACGGCGGTGTGCTGAGACTCATCTCCATAGCCAGCAGCACGATGATGCCAAACCAGATCGGGTCATAGCCCAGCGTTGCGGCAAGCGGAAAGAAAATTGGGATGGTCAGCAGCATGATCGAAATCTGATCCATGAACATGCCGAGCAACAGCAGCGTTGCAAACATCAGCAGCAGTTTCATGACGGCACTGGCCTCGAAGCCGGTGGCCCAGTCGACCAGCGCCGTGCTGGCACCGGCGAAAGCCATGAGTTGACCGAACACCGATGAGGCAATGACGAGCAGAAACACCATCGCCGTGACTTCCACGGTGCTGGCCAGCGATTTTTTCAGCGCATCAATACTGAGGCAGCGCATCGCGGCGGCGAGGCCGACGACCGACAGTGCGCCGAACGCGGCCGACTCTGACGGTGTCGCGATGCCGAGAATGATGAACCCGACCACGCAGAAAATGACGATGCCGAGCGGCAGTATGTTGCGCGCAAACAGCAGCAGCTTGGTGCGGGTGTCGACACGTTCGGCGTCGTAGGCGGGCGCTGCGTCCGGGTCGATTCGTGCCTGCAGCCAGATCGTCAGGCAGTACAGCACCGCGAGTATCAGGCCCGGCAGCAGCCCGGCGATCAGCAATGCGCCGATATCAATTCGCGCGAGTGAGCCGAGCAGCACACCGAGCGCGGACGGCGGGATCAGCATCGCCAGGCCGCCGGTACCGATAATCGGGCCGATCGACATGTGGGTCTTGTAACCGCGGCGACTCATCTCGGGCACCATGAGCGAGCCGAGCATCGCGGTGTTCGCCATCGTCGAACCCGTCAGTGTCGAGAAGGTCGCACCCCCGGCCACCGTCAGGTAACTGAGTCGCGCCGGTATCCGGCCGAATAACGTGTCGAGCGTGTCGAACACGCGCAGCGCGAGACCGCTGTGAAACAACAGCGCACCCATGAGCACAAACATCGGAATCGCGACGAGCGTGAATGACGTGATCAGGCTGGTGGAGTTATCGACGAGTTGCAGCAGCCCTTCGAAGCCGCCCATGATGAGCACGGCGCCGATGAGATTGGCCGCCAGAAATGCGAACGCCACCGGCACGCCGAGCAGCATGAACAGCAGCACGAGCAAAAAGATAAAGGCGCCGACGCTGGTCATTGCCATCAGATCGCGTCCTTGCGGTCATCGGGGTCATGCACGGCTTCACCGCGCAGTGCGAGGCGCAGAAACTCCGTCGCCATCAGGCCGAAGCCGACCGCCAAAGGCACGAACAGCCAGCCGCGCGGCATCGCCATCGAGCGGATTTCGATTTCGCCGCGAGTAAAAGCTTCGATCGCGAGCAGTAATGCCAGCAGCGAAATAAATGCGCTGGTGGCAATGCACACCAGCAAAATCAGTTTGTCGGCAACACGCCGCACGCTGCCTGACAGGCGTGAATGCAGAAGCTCGACAACAATATGCCCGCGGATGCGCACCAGCCACGGTGCCGCCGCCATCGTGAAATACAGCAATGCGTACTCAGTCAGTGCGACGGTCGACGCGGGTGGCTGCAATCCCAGGTTGCGTGCAATCACGTCGTAAACGATCAGCAGGCATACAGCAGCCACGGTAATACCCGCGAGTGTGGCGAGCCCTTCGATCAGCCGTGTATAGAGACGCGCAAGCACGGTCAGCGCTGCTCCCCGCCGGCGGCTTCCGGGTAAAACAGTGGTTTCAGTGCGGCGGCGGAGTCGGGCGAACGCGCCTCGAAGCGCCCCCACACCACTTCGTGCGCAAAGTCGCGCCAGCGCACCGCAACGTCATCCGGCAACTGCACAGAATTAAAACCGGCGGCATCGAGTTCGTTGACTTCGCGCTCCATGATCGTGAACAGGTCTGCCCGACTGCGCTGTTCATAGATGATCGCCTGTTCGATGAGAATGTCCTGCGCGGCTTCCGGCAGCGCGTTCCAGCTGTCGAGATTGATTTGCAGCGTAATGGCCAGCTGCAGCACATCCGGGTCGATTCGGTAGTGCACGAAGTCACCAATGCCGAGGTCAGGAAAACCGATCGTGGGCCAGGCCAGCCCGTCGACCGTGCCGCGCTGAAACGCGGTGTAGATTTCCTTCACCGCAATCTGCACCGCACGCGCATCGAGCGCCTTCAGCAGTTCGACGTTGGTGGGCGAGGTGCGGATTTTCAGCCCGTTCAGATCGGGCAGGCCGTCGTCACGGAAGCGCGGCGCGTCACTGAGGTAGATATTCGGGCCGATACCGGACTGCATCCAGCCGATAAGCCGCGAGTTAATGCGCTCTTCCCAATAGGGTTGCAGGGCATCGAGCGCACCGGTGGCGCGTGCCTGCATCGGCGTGATGGTGGCGGCAAACATGGCATCGCCTTCGGGAATCACACCGCGGTAATACGTCATGCCGCCGAATGCCATGTCGATGATGCCGCGCCGGAGTGCATACAGCAGTTGCCGCTGCGGCACGACCTCGGGGCCGCCGAGAAATTTAATCTGCACCACGCCTTTGCCGGCGGCGTTGACCGCATCGACGTACTGCAGGAAGTGCGCGGTGAAATTTTGTCGGGCGTTCCAGCTACTGACGAGCGTGAGTGTTACCTCGTCGGTTTCGGTGCCGGCATGTGCGGGCAGAAAGCCCACCAGCAACAGCGTCACCAGTAGACACGGCAGGATCGTTTTAGCCGACAGCAGTCGCATTCGTTTCCAGATAAGGCTTCATCGCGAGGCGGAACCAGGTCCAGCCTACAAGACCTGCAATGATATTCGCCAGAAACGCGGCAAGAAATACCCCTTGCAGCTCCAGCAGCGAGGCCAGCAGGAAGGCCAGCGGCGCGTACACAATGATCGTGCGGGTCATCGAGATAATCATACCCGGCGTCGGTTTGCCGACGGCATTGAATGCGCTCACGCAAATCATGGAGATGCCGAGAAAGCCGTAACTCCAGGGCACCAGTGACAGGTGCATGGTGGATGTCGTGATGGCAGTCGTGTCGCTGGTGAAAAACATCGCGATATAGTCCGCGCCGGCAAACAGTACCAGTGCGACCGCGAGCCCGTAGAAGGTACTCCAGCGCCATGCATAGCGCGCGCCCGCCATGACGCGGTCGTACTGCCCGGCGCCGTAATTCTGCCCGGCGAACGGCGTGATGGCAGCGCCGAGCGCCATCAATGCCATGAGCGACACGCCCTCAATGCGCGACGCGACACCGAAGCCTGCCACCGCTTCCTGCCCGAATTCTGCGACCTGCCAGGTGATGAATGCAGTCGTCAGTGGCGCAACCAGACTGCTCGCCATCGACGGCATGCCCACATGCAGAATGCGCCGCCATGAATCCAGCAACATCGGCCAGTCTTTCTTTTTAAAGCGGAACAGCTGGTCACGAAAATAAATAATACCGATCGCGAGAACACCGACCATCGCGTTCGCCAGCACCGTGGCATACGCCGCACCTTCCAGTTCCATGCGCGGTACCGGGCCCCAGCCGAAAATAAAAATCGGATCGAGTATGACGTTGACGATGGCACCGGCGGTCATCAGCAACGAGGGCGTTTTCGCATCGCCGCTGGCGCGCAGCACTGAATTGCCGATCATCGGCACGATCAAAAACACACCACCGAAGTAGTAGATGCTCATGTAGCGTTCGATCAACGGCAGTGTGCTGTCGTCGGCGCCCAGCAAGCGGAACACCGGCTCGATGGTGCTGAGCCCCAGCGCCAGCACGCACAGGCCGACGATCACCGCCAGCAGTGCCGCGTGGGTTGTGATGCGCTGAATCTGGCCCAGCTCGTTCGCACCGAACAAGCGCGATGCAACCGATGACGTGCCGATGCCCAGCCCCATCGACAGCGCGTTCACAATAAACGCGACCGGGAATGTAAAGGCGACGGCGGCCAGTTCCATCGTGCCGATGCGGCCGATAAACCAGGTGTCCGCGATGCTGTAAGACAGCAGCGCCAGCATGCCGATCATCATCGGGATCATCAGCGAAATGATCGCCGGGCCCGGAGGGCCTTCCGTCATGTTGACGCGGGTGCGACCCGTTTTCATAGGGCGAGTTTCATGAGATTGGTATCGTGAGGTGCTCGGGTGGCGGGGCGTGTATTCTACGCCACCTGTACCGCAATACTTTATATAGAGGCACCGACATATGCGGATCGCAAGTATTCAGTTGGAGGGTCGGCCCGTATACGGTCGGGTGGACGGTGATCAGATTGTGGTGGCAGACGCGGGTCTGCTCGCACGTTACCCGTCACTGGCCGATCTGCTGGCAGCTGATGCAGTTGCTGAGATGGGTGTCGCAGACGGATTCAAGATTCCGGTTGCCGATGCATCTTTTAATCCGGTCATTCCGCTGCCCGGCAAGATTATCTGTGTGGGCATCAATTACCGGGCGCACATGAAAGAGATGGGTCACGGTGAGCCGGATTACCCGGTGTTGTTTACGCGCTTCCCGGACACCATGGTCGGCAGCGGGCAACCGTTGGTGCGGCCGCGCAATTCCGACAACTACGATTATGAAGGTGAGCTTGCACTCGTTATCGGTCGCACCGCACACCATGTTGCGGCGGCCGATGCGTTGTCCCACGTGGCCGGCTATACGTGCCTCATGGACGGCTCATTGCGTGACTATCAGAAGCACGGTTCACAATTTACGCCGGGCAAAAACTTTCATCGCAGCGGTGCGATGGGGCCGTGGCTGGTGACGAGTGATGAGATACGCGACCCGACCGCGCTGAACCTGGAGACCCGACTGAACGGTGAAGTCATGCAGTCCGCACCGGTCAGCGACCTGAAGTTCGACATACCCTACCTGATCGAATACATCTCGGGCTTCAGCAAACTGGAACCGGGCGATGTGATCAGCACCGGCACGCCGGCCGGAGTCGGTTTTGCGCGCGACCCGCAGGTTTGGTTAACGCCGGGGGATACGCTCGAAGTCGAGATCGACGGGATTGGCGTGCTGGTTAACCCCGTCGCCGCAGAAGACTGAGCCCGCCGAGCGCTGATACAAACAGCCATGCCGCGGCTGGCACGGGCACTACCGATACAGAAAGGGTATCAACCGGCGCAAATACCAGGCCGACCTCATTGCCGACAGCGTCGAATTCGAAGCCGATCAGGAAAGCGGTATAGCTCGCCGGCAGTCCCGCTGGAATCGCAGCACCGTCTGTGAACCAGGATGCGTCAGCGATAATGGCCAGTGTCCATTCTTCGCCATCGGCCGGTGTGCATGGCGCGCCGCCGCCCGGGCAATAGTCGGAAGTGCTGGAGCTTAGTATTTCGATCCAGTCGTACGTGCCGTCCGGCAGCAGGCCTGCTGTCTCGTCAGAGGTCAGAAACAGGTTGTCGTTGACGACAACGGCAGGTGGTGCCGTATTGCTGAAGCCGGCGCCAAGGTTCGTATTGAATATGCTTGCTTCGTAAGGGGCGCCGGGAAAATCCCAGAACGATGAATATTCATGGCCGGGATTGTTGGACGGATTCGGGTCCGAGCCGGGCCCCGCATTCGCCGTGTCGTTATCGACGATAAAGGAGCCTGTAATGGTGTGTCCGATCAGGACGTCCCCGACGTAACTGCCTTCAACAGCGGCTACGGTTGTCGATACAGAGTATTCGACGGGCGCAGCAAATGATAAGTTTGCTGCCAACAAGCAACCCAGCACAAATGTCAGCTGACTCAGTTTTTTCATGATGATCCCCGTGCGAATCGACGTCGCAAGTTATTGTTATTTTTGTATTGCGACAACATTAGCAAGAGTCGCCTGAGCCCGACAGCGCGGCACAACATAATCGCCGGGCATGGTTATCAATTCAGCAAAGAGAAACCGCAGGGATGTGTTTTAACCCAGATGTTCTGCGAAATGTGCGAGCGTGATCTCGCGCGCAGCTTGCGCCACCTTCTTCCGGAACTCCGGCCGCTCATCGCAGTTGAAACCGTGCCCGGCCCCGCCCCAGACATGCACTTCGTGGCCTTTGCGTTTGGCGCGTATGTCTTCGATGACCTGCAATGGAATCAGCTGATCGGTTTCGCCGTAGTGATACACCACGGGGCACTGCGGCTGCAGGTCGAGCCATTCCACCGTCATGCGCCCGTAGTACGACACCGCGGCATCAACGATGCCGTGACACGCGGCGAGATCCGCCATCGAGCCACCCCAGCAATAACCCACGATGCCCACTTTACCGGCCTGCTTCGCAAACTCGGCGGCGGCGGTCATGTCGGCGACGCAGCCGTCACGTTCCAGTTGGCTCATCGTCTCGCGGGCTTTGCCAAAATCGTCGTAACCCAATTCGAGGCCGGCTTCGACGCGATCAAACATGGCCGGTGCGACGGCCAGGTAACCTTCCGCGGCAAACCCGTCGGCAACGCTGCGGATGTGTGCGTTTACGCCAAAGATTTCCTGCAGTACCAGCAGGCCGCCCTTCGCGTCGCCGTCAGGCCGTGCGACATAGGCGCTGAGTTCGTGGCCGTCGGCGGCCTTCAGTTTTGCGTTTTCACCCGCCATCGGTAGTCCTTTTCTTCAGTCCTTGTCTTCCACATCCGCACCACTGATAACATCTTCCAGCGGCGGGTTTTCGTGTTCGGGACCAACTTTGCCTGCGTCGAGCCGCTGTATGTAATCCTTGTAGGCACGCATTGCCTGCGCGCCAAACAACCAGATAACAGGCACGTTCACGAACAGCATCACGCCGGTGCCGAAGCCCGACAGGTTATCGAGCTGCGCGTCAGTTTGCAGAAAGCCCATCGTCGCCACCACCGCCAGCAGGCAATACACGACCTTGTAGGGCATCACCGACGCGTCGCCGGCGAGAAACACCATCGCCTGTTCGCCGTAATAGCTGTAAGAGATCATGGTGGAGATCGCGAACAGCCACACCGCCAGCGTCAGCAGCCATTGGCCCAGCCCCGGCACCACCGTGTCGAACGCCCGCGCCGTCAGTGTGGCGCCCGCGTAACTCTTATAAATGCCCTGGTCCGTGACCACCGGTTTGGTTTCACCAGCCAGCAAGCCCCACTCAACAAAGTAGTCGCCGTTCTCGGCCACCAGCAGGGTGCCGTCTATGCGGTGCAGGTTGTTACCGCTCATTTCGTTCGCGTCGGCGCTGATGATCAGAAACACGTTGTCACCGTTTACCCACTCGCCGCTGCTGCGTTCTGAAATCCGGGTCGGGTCCAGTGCCCAGCCTTCGGCGGTCGACACCGCGCGCGGCTCTTCCAGCAATACCGCTTCGGCACCGCGATCCCAGACGCCGGTGCTGAGGATGACCAGTGCGGTCAGTGTGCACACCACAATCGTGTCGAGGAACGGTTCCAGCCCCGCCACCACGCCTTCGCGCACGGGTTCTTTGGTTTTGGCGGCTGAATGCGCCATAGGCGATGTGCCCTGACCTGCTTCGTTGGAAAACACCGCGCGCTTCATGCCGAACATGAAGGCGTAGCCCATCGTGCCGCCGATGAACGCGCCGCTCGCGTCGAGTGTGCCGAACGCGCCCTTAAAGATCAGCCGGAACATGTCCGGTATCTCGGCAAAGTTAACGCCGAGTACATAAATGGCAGCGAGTAAATACAGCGTGACCATGGCGGGCACCAGCAGGCTGGTGACCGCACCGATGCGCTTGATACCGCCGATGATGACCATGCCGACGATAACGGCCAGCAGCATGCCGGATGCAATGGAAGGTACGCCGAAATAGCTCTCGGTCATCTCGCCGACGTTCCAGGCCTGAAACATGTTGCCGCCGGTCGCGGCCATGATCAGCACGGTGATGCAAAACACACCGCCAAGGAAACCGCCGAGTTTGCCGCTGCCGGGGTAGCGTTCTTTCAAGCCCTTCTGCAGCACATACATCGGCCCGCCGTGCGGGTTGTCGGGATCGTCGGTGTTGCGGTAGAGCATCGACAACACGACTTCAGTCATCTTGGTCGCCATGCCCAGAAGACCGATGATCCAGATCCAGAACACGGCACCGGGGCCGCCGAGTGAAATCGCAATCGCAACGCCGCCGATGTTGCCGAGGCCGACCGTTGCCGATAGCGCGGTCGAGAGGGCCTGAAAGTGGTTAATAGCGCCGGGGTCGTCCGGGTCGTCGTAGCGGCCGCGAATGACATGCACGCCGTGTGTCAACGCACGGTACTGACTGAAGCCGCTCCACACGGTAAAGGTGAAGCCCGTGATGACCATGATGTAGAGCACATAGTCATGCCAGAGAATGGCATTGGCTGCCGCCAGAAACGCATCCATAGTTTGCTCTCTGCTACTTCCCTACGACTTTTCTACAATTGCCGAGACGCCCATCCCTCCGGCGGTGCACACCGAGATCAGGCCGCGGCCACCGCCGTTCCCGTCGAGGATCTTGGCGAGCGCGCCCAGAATGCGTGCACCCGTGGCGGCGAACGGATGCCCGACGGCAACGCTGCCGCCCTTAATGTTGAGTTTGCTGCGGTCGATCGGGCCAAGCGCCTGATCACGCCCGAGACGCTCGCGACAGAAGGTCGGGTCTTCCCAGGCTTTCATCGTCGCCAGTGCCTGCGCCGCAAAGGCTTCGTGAATCTCGAAGAAATCGAAATCAGCAAACGACAAGCCGGCATCGCGCAGCATCTCAGATACGGCATACACCGGTGCCATCAACAAACCTTCATCATTCACAAAGTCGACCGCAGCAACTTTGCCGTAGCGCAGATATGCGAGCACGGGCAGGCCGCGTTCGGCGGCCCATTCTTCGGTTGCGAGCAGCACAGACGCGGCACCGTCGGTCAGCGGCGTGCTGTTGCCCGCAGTCATCGTGCCTGTGGAGCTGCGATCAAAAGCGGGCCGCAGTTTGGCGAGCTTTTCCATCGAGGAATCGGGGCGCACGTTGTTGTCTTTGTCAGCACCGGAAAAAGGAATTACCAGGTCATCATAAAAGCCGTCCTGCCAGGCGGCGGCGGCTTTGAGGTGACTCTGCACCGCCAGCTCATCCTGCGCTTCGCGCGTGATGCCCCACTGTTTGGCGGTGATCTCCATGCTCTGGCCCATCGACAAGCCGGTGCGCGGTTCAGTAACGCCGGGCAACACGGGTTTGAAGTGTCGCGGACGTAAACCAAGCCACGGTTTCAGTCGCGCGCCGAGTGTGCGACCCGTGCCGCTGCTGATCAGCAGCCGGCGATAGTCATCCGGGTACACCACCGGTGAATCGCTGATGGTGTCGGTGCCGGCAGCGATGCCCGCATCCATCTGGCCGAGCGCGATCTTGTTGCCGACCAGTATGGCTGCCTCAAGGCTGGTGCCGCAGGCACGTTGAATATCAAACGCCGGTGTTTCCGCTGCAAGGCCACTGCCGAGTACGCACTCGCGTGCAAGATTCCAGTCACGCGAGTGTTTGATAACGGCGCCGAGTGATACGTCGCCGAGCCGTTCCCCCTTCAGGTTGTAACGTTCGACCAGCCCGCTCAGCGCGGCGGTCATCATGTCCTGATTGGATTGCTCAGCGTAGGCCGTGTGTGAACGGCAAAAAGGAATACGGGTGCTGCCGACGATAGCGACGCGGCGCGGTTCGCGGTAGTGCATAAGGATTCTCCGCCTGAATAGCTTGCCGACAGGCTAAGCCAGATTCCGGCGGAATGAAAGTTCAGCGGGGTTTCAGGCGGACAGGTAGGCGTCTTCGTCGCCGGTATTGTCGCGGCCGAGCATCGCGTTTCTGTGCGGGAAGCGGCCGAACTCGGCAATGATGTCGTGGCGCAGTTCGGCGAATTGGGCAACCGTATCGAAGGTGTCACGCAGGGTATCCGATACGCGGCCCGTCAGGGCCTCAAAAATCTTGACCGAGGTCTGCTGGATCTTCAGCGATTCGATCCGCTGCAGCGGCATAAAGAAGAACAACTGCTCGATGGGGCTCAGCGATTTGTAGCTGCCGGACGACACGCCCGCCTCGCAGAGCTTCAGTGCCTGACGATCGCCGCGGAACGCACGCTTGTCATGCTTGTAGATGTGCCGCGGTATCTGGCACAGCAGCAGGATCAGCGCGAGACGGCCCCGGGGTTCATCTGCCCAGCTGTTGAACTCCCCTTTGAGCGCGGCTTCCACCGGCCCGCAGAAGCGTTCGGACACTTCGGCATCAAAGGCAGGGTCGTTGCCAAACCAGCCGTCCATGCGTGCATCAACAGTCAGCTGGTCCTGTTCGCGGCTGGCGAACCAGAAATCCAGTACGTCGGCGAAGTCGGTTCTGTTCATTACGGCATCATCGCCACCCGCCCGGCAGATTGCCTTGACTGCCGTCACAGACGCGAAAAGTGCTTTAAGCGGGCATAATGACAGCGCTGCCATTATTTGGAATTCTGATGTAATACAGGCGCTTAGCCTGATTGCGCCCGACGAGCGGATTGAGTTTTGGCCCCCAATGCGGATATAATGCGCGGTTCTCGCCAGCTTGGCTGGGTGCAATAAAAAAAGCTTAAAAATCAACGGCTAACAGCCAAGCGCTGGACAGCTGCCGGAACCACCGGTGCGCGTTCCAGCCGCACAGACACGGATATCGGGCGGCTCCTGAGACGGATATCGCCGAACAAGAGTGGGACACGAATATATGGGTGTGCACAACACACGCGGATTGCCGCAAGCGCATGGCTTATATAAGCCGGAAATGGAACACGACTCCTGTGGTGTCGGGTTCGTCGCACATATTAAAGGTGAGCGCAGCCACCAGATTATTAAAGACGCCGATCATCTGGGCTGCCGGATGGATCACCGCGGCGCGCGTGGTGCGGAGCGCAACACCGGCGACGGCGCCGGCATGCTCACGGCCCTGCCCTTCGAATTCATGCGCGCGGTCGCGCAAAAGGAATTCGGTGCGGAGCTGCCGGCCGAAGGGCGCTATGCCGCTGGCAACGTGTTCCTGCCTAAAGATGCCGGAGAGCGCGAGAGCTGCAAGACACTCGTGCAGGTCGTATGCGATGAAGCCGGTCTCGATCTCGTCGGCTGGCGCGAGGTGCCGACGGATGCCATCGCTGCCGACATCGGCCCGACTGCGCGTGCAGCAGAGCCGCAGATCGAACAGTTGTTTCTGGCTGCGCCGGACGACCTCAAGAGTGACGAATTCGAACGCCGCGTTTA
This sequence comes from Gammaproteobacteria bacterium, assembly GCA_013001905.1. Lineage (GTDB taxonomy): Bacteria > Pseudomonadota > Gammaproteobacteria > Steroidobacterales. The sequence continues at coordinate 22,059 of JABDLC010000072.1, forward strand.
TCGCGTTCGCAAAAAGCTGACTCACCGGTTGCGCAATGACAAGACGCTGACGCAGGCGGACATGTTCTATGTGTGTTCGCTGTCGCCGCGCATCATTATCTATAAGGGCATGTTCGCGCCCGACCAGGTTGTGCCCTATTACCCCGATCTGCAGGACGAGACGTACACCACGCACATTGCGATGGTGCATTCGCGTTTCTCGACCAATACCTTCCCGAGCTGGGACCGTGCACAGCCGATGCGCTACATGTCGCACAACGGTGAGATCAACACGCTGCGCGGTAACGCCAACTGGATGCGCGCGCGCGAAGGCGTCGCGAAGAGCGATCATTTCGGTGAGCAGCTCAGTGAGCTGTTCCCTGTGGTCGAGCCGGATGTTTCCGACTCCGGTGCGTTCGACAACGTGCTCGAGTTCCTGCTGATGTCAGGGTTCTCGCTGCAGGAAGCCGTCATGATGATGGTGCCCGAGGCGTGGCAGAAAGACGATCTGATGTCGCCCGAAAAGAAGGCCTTCTACGAGTACAACTCGGCGAAGATGGAGCCGTGGGACGGCCCCGCATCGATCGCGTTTACCGACGGCCGTTACATCGGCGCGGTGCTCGACCGTAACGGGCTGCGCCCGAGCCGGTATTACCTGACTCACGATGACCGCGTGATTATGGCGTCGGAAGTCGGCGTTGTGCCGGTGGATCCGGCGAACGTGAAGTTCAAGGGCCGCCTCGAGCCGGGCCGCATGTTCCTGATCGATTTTGAAGCCGGTCGTCTCATCCCGGACGACGAGCTGAAAAACGATTTCGCGACCCGTCGCCCGTACCCGCAATGGCTCGAAGGCCAGCGGATGATCATGAAAGATCTCAATCCCCAGGGTCAGGGCGAAGGTCTGGATGCCGACACGCTGATCGAGCGCATGCAGGCGTTCGGTTACACGAGCGAAACGATGCAGTTCATGCTGCGTCCGCTGGTGAAGCAATTGCGTGACCCCGTCGGCTCGATGGGCAACGACTCGGCTCTGGCCGTGTTGTCCGACAAGCCGCGCATGATCTATGACTACTTCAAGCAGATGTTTGCGCAGGTCACGAACCCGCCGATCGATTCGATTCGCGAAGAGTGCATCATGTCGCTCGAATGCTACATCGGCCCCGAAAGTAATCTGCTCGAAATAAACGAAGAGTCGTGTCATCGCATCGCGCTGAAGCACCCGATTCTGAATAACGACAATCTGGCCGCACTCAAGACCATGGATTACCGTGGTCTGAAGTCGAAGGTGATTGATATCACGTACGACGCCAAGGATGCGCCGGACGGTTTGCAACCGACGCTGGATCGACTGTGCAAAGAAGCCGAGCAGGCGATCGATGATGGTTATGGTTTCATCGTGCTGTCAGACCGCGCGATGGGCCGCGCCCGTATTGCGGTGAGCTCACTGCTGGCCAGCGCGACTGTGCATCATCATCTGGTTAAAAATGCCAAGCGCACCCGCATCGGTCTGATTGTGGAGTCGGGTGAAGCGCGTGAAGTGCACCACTTCTGCCTGCTCGTCGGTTACGGCGCGGATGCCATCAACCCGTACCTCGCGTACGAAGCGTTGTGGCAGTCGCAGCGCGACGGCCTGCTTGAAGGCACTAACTTCAGCGATGACATGGAAATCGTCGACGCCTATCGCAAGGCGGTCGGCAAAGGCATGCTGAAGGTGATGGCCAAGATGGGCATCTCGACGCTGGCGTCGTACAAGGGCGCGCAGATTTTCGAAGCACTCGGCATTGCTGACGAGGTTATCGACCGCAGTTTTGTCGGCACTCAGTCGCGACTGCAGGGAGTTGGTTACGCGATCCTCGAAGAAGAGAGTCGCCGCCGTCACGCGCTGGCATTCCCGGCCCGCGAGGAAGACAAGCTCGAGCAGCTGCCGAACCCCGGCGACTTCCACTGGCGCAGTGCCGGCGAACGGCATGCCTGGGAGCCCATGACAATCGCCAACCTGCAGTCGGCTGCACGCGGCAATAACAAGGCCGCGTACGAAAAATTTGCCGAGCAGATTAATAACAACGCCAAAGCGAACTGCACACTGCGCGGCCTGATCGACCTGAAGCCGCGGCAACGCGGCTCGATACCGCTGACTGAAGTTGAGCCGGCGACCGAGATCGTCAAACGCTTTGTCACCGGTGCGATGAGTTACGGCTCAATCTCGAAAGAGTCGCACGAGGCACTGGCCGTCGCGATGAACCGCCTCGGCGGTAAGTCGAACACGGGTGAGGGCGGCGAAGATCCGGAGCGTTTCGAGCCGTTGCCATCGGGTGATTCGCGACGTTCGGCGATCAAGCAGATCGCGTCCGGCCGCTTCGGCGTCACGGCGTGGTATCTGACCAACGCGGATGAGCTGCAGATCAAGATGGCGCAGGGCGCGAAGCCCGGCGAAGGCGGTGAGCTGCCGGGTCGTAAGGTGGATGAAGTCATTGCACGCATCCGCTATTCGACGCCGGGCGTGGGCCTGATTTCGCCGCCGCCGCATCACGACATCTATTCGATCGAGGATCTGGCGCAGTTAATTCACGACTTAAAGAACGCGAACCCCGAGGCTCGCATCAGCGTGAAGCTGGTGTCGGAAGTCGGCGTGGGCACGATCGCTGCTGGTGTGGCCAAAGCGCACTCGGATCATATTCTGATCTCGGGTGACAACGGCGGCACGGGTGCGTCGCCGCTGACGTCAATCAAGCATGCCGGTCTGCCGTGGGAGCTCGGCGTTGCCGAGACTCATCAGACTCTGGTGATGAATGATCTCCGGTCACGCGTGGTGTTGCAGGCCGATGGCGGCATGAAGACCGGTCGTGATGTGGTGATCGCTGCCATCCTGGGTGCAGAGGAATACGGTTTCTCCACCGCGCCGCTCATCACGATGGGCTGCATCATGATGCGCAAATGTCATCTCAACACCTGCCCGGTGGGTATTGCCACGCAGGATCCGGTGCTGCGCAGGAAGTTTGCCGGCAGCCCGGACCACGTTGTGAACTACCTGTTCATGGTGGCTGAGGAAGCGCGCAAGATCATGGCGGAGCTCGGCTTCCGGCGCATTGTCGACATGATCGGTCGTACCGACCTCATGGATACGCGGCATGCTGAGAAGCACTGGAAATCAGACGGTCTGAATCTGCGGCCTATACTTGCGCCGGCACAGAAGCCGCGTGACAACGTCGATGTGTATTGCACGATGCAGCAGGATCACGGGCTGCAGCTCGCGCTCGACAACCGCCTGATCGAACTGGCGAAGCCCGCGATTGAAAAAGGCGAACGCGTCGAGCATGAATTGTCGATTGTGAACACCAATCGCACGGTGGGCACGACGCTGAGCCACACCATCGTGAAGCGCTGGGGTGAACGCGGTCTGCCCATCGATACGGCACACTTCAAGTTCAAGGGTTCTGCCGGGCAGAGTTTCGGTGCGTGGCTCGTGCGTGGTGTCACGCTCGAGCTCGAGGGCGATTCCAATGACTACGTCGGCAAGGGCCTGTCGGGCGGCCGCATTATTGTGTATCCGCCGAAAAACAGTTCCTTCGTTGCTGAAGAGAACGTGATCATCGGTAACGTCGCGCTGTACGGTGCAACCACCGGTCGCGCATTCTTCCGCGGCCGTGCGGCCGAACGTTTCTGCGTGCGTAACTCCGGCGCCAAAGCCGTGGTGGAAGGCGTCGGCGATCACGGCTGTGAATACATGACCGGCGGCCGCGCCGTGATTCTTGGGCTCACTGGCCGCAACTTTGCGGCGGGTATGTCGGGCGGTATCGCGTATATCTGGGATGTGAACGGCGATTTTGAATCGAAGTGCAACACCGGCATGGTCGATCTCGACCCGGTGGAACACGATGACGATATCTCGGAGCTGCGTGAGTTGATTGAATTGCATCTGGAATTCACCGGCTCAGAAGTGGCCAAACGCATACTGGATGGCTGGCCTGAAGTGCTGTCGCAGTTCGTCAAAGTCATGCCGACCGATTACAAGCGTGTGCTGACTGAACGGACGCGCCACGACGAAGAAATGGAATCAGAGATACACGAAGCAGACCAGACCGGCGCGTTCGTGGCGGGGGATCTGAAGCATGGGTAAGCCCACAGGATTTATGGAGTACCGGCGTCGGCCGGTGCCTTACCGTGACGAGCAGGAACGGATCACTGATTACAAAGAGATCTATACGCCGCCGGAAGAAGATCGGCTGAAGCGTCAGGGTGCGCGGTGCATGGACTGCGGTGTGCCGTTCTGTCAGTCGGATGACGGCTGCCCGGTCGATAACCTGATCCCCGAGTGGAATCACCTGGTGTATCAGGGGCGCTGGAAAGACGCGCTCACTCGTCTGCACAAGACCAATAACTTCCCTGAGTTCACCGGGCGTGTGTGCCCGGCACCTTGCGAAGGCTCGTGCGTGCTCGGCATTAACAACCCGGCCGTGACCATCAAGAACATCGAAAACGCGATCATTGACCGCGGCTTCGAGGAAGGCTGGGTGCAAGCCAAAGTGCCCGATTCACGCACCGGTAAAAAGGTGGCGGTGGTGGGCTCCGGCCCGGCCGGGCTGGCCGCGGCAGAGCAGCTGAATCTCGCGGGCCACACGGTTGTGGTGTACGAACGCGAAGACCGCATCGGCGGCCTGCTCATGTACGGCATCCCCAACATGAAGCTCGACAAGGGTGTCGTTGACCGTCGTGTCGACCTGCTGCGCGAAGCCGGCATCGAGTTTGTGGTGAGCACCGACATTGGTAAAGACATCACCGTCGAACAGCTGCAAAAAGACAACGACGCTATTTTGTTTGCGACGGGCGCCACGACACCGCGTGATCTTCCGATCCCGGGCCGCGATCTCAAGGGTGTGCATTTCGCGATGGAGTTTCTCACCGAAAACACCCGCAGCCTGCTGAATTCGAACCTTGAAGACGGCAACTACATTTCCGCCAAGGGCAAAAAAGTAGTGGTGATCGGTGGTGGTGATACCGGCACGGACTGCATCGCGACCTCGATCCGGCACGGTTGCAAGAGCATGATTAATTTCGAGCTGATGGCGCAGCCGCCGGAAAAACGCTCACCCGACAATCCGTGGCCGGAATGGCCGCTGATCATGCGCACGGATTACGGCCATGAAGAGTCGATAAAGAAATTCGGTGCCGACCCGCGTGCTTACGGAATCCTCAGTAAAGAATTTCTGGATGATGGCGAGGGCAACGTAAAGGGCATCAAGGCCGTACTCGTAAAGTGGTCGAAGGGTGAAGACGGTCGTTTGTCCATGAGTGAAGTTGAAGGCAGCGAGCAGGTATACGAAGCCGATCTCGTGCTGCTGGCAATGGGCTTCACCGGGCCGGAAATCTATGTCGCCGAGGATGCGAACATCGACCTCGATCAGCGAGGTAACTACCTCGCAGAGTACGGTGAGTACGCGACCAGCGTGCCCGGCATCTATACGGCAGGTGACTGCCGTCGCGGTCAGTCGCTGGTGGTGTGGG
>JABDLC010000074.1 GCA_013001905.1 Gammaproteobacteria bacterium
CAGGATTTAATCGGCTCTAATGCGTAGCAGCGCCGGCACCAACACGCGGAACGTAGTGGCAGTGAAACAGGCAACGGCTTTGGCCCATCCCAACATCGCCCTGGTGAAATACTGGGGCAAGCGTGACGGCGCCCTGAATCTGCCGGCAGTCGGCTCCATTTCCATTACGCTCGACACGTTGCAGACGACCACCCGGCTGCAATTCGACCCAACATTAAAGCGCGACCGCTTTACGCTGGATGGCGTTGATGCAGCCGATGACTCAGAAAGCGCCCGGCGTGTGGTGCAGTGTCTCGATCGTTTACGTGAACTGGCCGGCGTCGGCACTTATGCTGATGTTCAAAGCGAGAATAATTTTCCCACCGCCGCGGGTCTCGCATCATCGGCCTCCGGCTTTGCCGCCATCGTGGTCGCGGCCGACAAGGCGCTTGGTCTGAATCTGGACAGGAACAAACTGTCCGAACTGGCGCGGCGTGGATCGGGTTCAGCCGCGCGCTCCATACTCGGGGGTTTTGTCGAGCTGCATCACGGTAAAAAGCCTGATGGCAGTGATTGTGTGGCGAGTGCGTTACGCGATGCGGCGGACTGGCCATTGGCGGTCACCGTCGGCGTCATTTCACGCAAGACCAAGAAGATTTCCTCAACGAGCGGAATGGAAGCGACAAGAAAAACTTCGCCCTGGTATGCCGGCTGGGTTGAGGGTGCCGAATCAGATTTAGCCATTGCGCGTGACGCGATTGCAGCCCGGGATTTTGAGAAACTGGCTACGGTCAGCGAACACAGCTGTCTCAAAATGCATGCGCTGGCGCTGTCCGCCCGGCCGGGGCTGCTGTACTGGTACGGTGCGACGGTCGAAGGTATCCACCGGGTGCGCGAATTACGCGCCGCGGGCCACGCGGTTTTTTTCACGATCGATGCAGGCCCACAGCTGAAGGTGGTTTCCGAAAAATCGGCGGTGGAGGTTGTCAACGACGCGCTCGGCGAAATTGCCGGTGTGCAGGACATATTGCACACCGGGCTCGGTGACGGGGCCCGGGTCATTGCGTAACACCGCCTCGGCACCCGGCAAGATGATGCTGCTGGGCGAATTTGCGGTGCTTGAAGGCGCGCCCGCGATTGTTATTGCAATCAACCGTCGCGCTGTTGTCCGGGTAACGTCTGCCGAAGAAAACCCTCGCGCAAAAAATAAAGTATCAGTTCCGGAACTTTGTCCACGCGAGATCAGTTTCGAGATAGACGAGCAGCGTCAGGTCAGCTGGCTACGCACCGATGCGCTAATCCGCAAAAGACTCGCGCTGCTCGGTCAGGTCATTGCTGAGTTTCACACCGGTAAAGCGGTACACATCAGCACCGATACCAGCGCGTTTTTTCGTGACGGCAAGAAGATGGGTTTCGGATCGAGCGCCGCGCTGACAGTAGCGGCCGCAACGGCGTTGCAGGGGGCGACACCGGAGCTGGCCACACTGGTAGAAACGCATCGTGCCGCACAAAATGGTCGTGGCAGCGGTTTTGATATTGCGGCCGCGATAGAAGGCGGTGTTATTAACTTTCGCTCGCAGCCATTGCAGGCACAACCGGTTAGCTTGCCCGCAGATTTGTATCTGTCTGGCGTCTGGACAGGCCAGTCAGCGTCGACCCCATCATTATTGCGTGAGCTTGATGCCGCAGATAACCGGTCGCAAGCCATCGATGAATTATGCAAGGAGGCCGAACGGGCCATCGGCGGTCTTGCCGGCAGCGCCGCCTCCTGGGTAGCCGCGGTGGCACGCTACTCGACGGCTTTGCAGCGCTTTGCAGCGCAAACTTCGCTGCCGGTATTCGCCGGTGGCCACAGCGCGGTCGCAGAAATTGCAAAAAATAGTGATATTGCCTACAAGCCCAGCGGCGCCGGTGGAGGCGATATTGGTGTCGCCGCCAGCACGGATAAAGCGGCTCTGGAGTCATTTGGCCGCTTGCTGAGGGCCAGCGGCGTCAGCGTTTTCGACCTGGAGATCGCCGGGCAGGGCGTTCGCATGGATAGTTGAGGGCAATCGCATTGCGCTAATATGTCCGCATGAACGAGGTCCAGACCGCCACCGGTGACAGCAAACTCAGTCCGCAGACGGCAAAGGCCACCGCTGGCCCGTCGGCTGCGGATCTCGCGTTGCAGGATTCCCTGTTGCCGGGGGTTTCCAGGACCTTTGCGCTGACCATTCCGCAGTTGCCTGAACCCTTGCGTGTTCCGGTGACCAATGCCTATTTGCTGTGTCGTATCGCCGATACGATCGAAGACGAACCGACACTTAGCCCCGAAGATAAACAGGCGTATCACGATCAGTTCGTCGATGCCGTTAACGGCAAGACTTCGGCGACCGAATTTGCCCGCTCTTTGTATCCGCGGCTGTCCGCAGCGACGCTGCCTGCCGAACGGGAACTGATTCTGCATGCGCAACAGGTGCTGCACACCACGCGAGCTTTACCAAAACGCCAGCGCGAAGCTTTGCAACGTTGCGTATCTATCATGTGCGACGGCATGACCGAGTTTCAGAATAACGAAGGCCGCGAAGGTCTCGAAGACCTGCGCGAGATGGAGCGCTACTGTTATTTTGTTGCCGGTGTCGTTGGCGAGATGCTGACCGAATTGTTTTGCGATTACTCAACCGATATCGAGTCATCACGCAAAGAACTGATGGATCTGGCTGT